>JAJRCP010000158.1 GCA_028678885.1 Methanomicrobiales archaeon | reverse complement strand
ATGGGGTTATACGAGGTTTGTTCATGTAAGATATTTTTTTCGTTTGATATGACCCCAATCCAAAGACCAGAGGTAATGGTTCCGCAGAGCATGAGGAAGATCAAGGAGCCAATAAGCAATACCTGATCTCCCCAGAGAAGGATGGAAAATTCTGATACACAAAAAGCAATAAAAACAATGAAGAAAATTCCTATCAAATTTATTAAATAGGCCAACTCTGACATATTATATTTTCATTTCTATGCGCCACTTATAAAGTTCTCTATTTTCTTTTAAACAATTTAATCATCAAATTTATCTTTTATTAAAATTATTTCCATAAACAACCTTTCAGATTTTGAAAGGGCTGGATAAGTGTGTTTGACGCCAAAAAATCGACATGAACACTCTGTAGAGATGGATGTCCGTTCTGATGGATATGAATCTACAATCATAACCCAAATCACTATCAGACTTTCTGGTTTGTCAGCTGGGGGGGTGATTGAGCGATAGTGACCGAAATGTACACCTCTTCAGAAAATACTTCCCCTCCTGTAACTCCCCCTTTCACCCTCCGGAAAGGGGTGATGAGGTTTCACCTCTCCTTACAATTTTTGTGGGAGCAAACTTATGGAGAATTGTAGCTCTCTGTAAGCCGATTAAATATTCCTTATTTCAGGGTGATCTGGAGTTTGTCTCTTGCATACCGGATCAAAGTAGGGGACAAATCGGCGTCAACACTACTGATGGCTTCTTCCCTAGAAAGATGACCGCCCCGAACAAGAGCGGCGAGATCGAAAGCATAAGGATGAATCCCATATTTTTTAATATGATTGTCGATTGCATAGGCATTCAACAGACAATTTGTCGAGTTACGATCCCCAAGATCAGGGTACCTCCACCCCAGATCGATACATTCCTGCTCGATCCGCTTTTTATCATAGTCCCAAATAAGAAGTGGATGCGCCATGATTAATTCAAATTTCGGGGCGACCTGTGTTAAGAGATCCTTGCCGATTAGTAATTCATCGCAATTAGTTACTCCTATTGCTTGGAGTTCCTTCTGAAACAGATTTCTGAACCACTGGATCGAGGATAGGTTAAGCCGGATATACGGGTTTGTGGTCTGGCCGGGAGAAAATGCGAATACCACCAGGGGTGCCTGATGGATGAGTGCCAACCCGAGTAATTTCTGCTTCACAATGCCGATGCATGTGTTGCAGATGTCACTCGCCCGAATGCGGGAGATGAGTGGATATCCGTTGGTAGATTCGGCCGCCCGGCGAAACGCAGTACTCAGTATAACCGGGTCAGTTGTGAGGGAGAGGTACGTGGACTCCGTCATACGGCAGAATCTTTTTGCATTGTTAACCGCAATATTTGAGATAAATCCGTTATCGAATTGAACAGCGAGAATCCGCAGGTCTGGATATAAGTTTTTCAAGTGATGGAGGGTGTAACAGGAATCTTTTCCCCCGGATAGGGCGAATATAGCATCAAATTCTTTCTTGCCCCGAGAGCCGTTGAGAATCTGGTGCAATTCCTCTGATTTGGGGACGACAACTGGTTCCTGTTCACAATACTGGCAAAGGCCGGTTGCAGGATTAAGGATGATCCCCGGGGTGGCTGAATCAAGGATACATTTTTTGCATCGTATTCTGTTGTTTCTCATGTCTCTAGGCAGATAGCTGTCTGATAGTTCGCTCAATTCCCTCCAGAGTATCAAAATTATCCGGCGTGATAAATTCCAGGGGAACTTCGAGATTATACTTTTCTTCGAGATAGTCAATTAACTGAATGAGTCCAATCGAATCAATGACTCCCGCGCTGGTGAGAGACTCATTCGGACGTAGAGTACCTCCATTCGGTAAAAATGCTCTCGAATGTAAATATTCTATTAAGTCTTCCTGTATCTTATCCATAACTATTTCCTGTCATGAACTGTCTATCATTATTAGATTATAAAAATATATTTTTTGTAAGGAATAACTTAATATTCCTTCATTATCATAAGGAGGAGGGAATTTATGGGACCCATCAGAAATGAACTTCTTATTTACATCGACCGCATTCCCGATGCGATATCTTTGTTTATCAGAAATGTGACTCTGGACAATTTTAAGAAGAAAGGAACGGTAATCGGGGTATCTGGCGGTATTGACTCTGCTGTGACCCTTGCTCTAGCCGTCAAGGGTTTAGGTAAGGAGAGGGTTATTGCGATGATTCTCCCTGAGGAGGAATCGGCGCCTTCGAGCCGTGAACTGGGGATGAATCTCGTGAAGAGGTTCCAGGTCAGGTATGAAGAAGTTACTATTACCCCGTATCTCGAATCGTGCGGAGTATATGAGAAAAAATATGCTCTTATTAAAAAAATTTTTCCTTCCTTTGATCCCTCCATCCATACAACCTCCTTATATTTGCCACAAAACGTCCTGCAGGAAGGTTCCCTGAACATCCCGCACCTTCGCATTGTTGAGGACGGAAAAAACATTGCTGAAAAAAGACTGCACGCCGATGAGCTCCTGAAGATCATCTCTCTTCAGAACGTGAAGCAGAGAACGAGGATGCTTATCCAGTACATGCTTGCGGAAAAAAATCACTATACAGTCTGCGGTACCACGAATAAGACAGAATTGCTGACCGGACATTTCGTTAAATATGGGGATGGAGGGGTGGACTTGGAGCCGCTCGCTGATTGCTACAAGACCCAGGTGTATGGGATTGCTGAAACCCTCAATATTGACCGTGAAGTGATCGCCCGCCCCCCGAGTCCCGATACATGGAGTAACTATGTCTCTGACATGGACTTCTACTGGAGGATGCCGTACGAAATACTCGATGAATTACTGTATGCAGAGGAAAAGAAGTACCCCCTCGATCGTATCCAAAAAAGCACAGGGTTGTCTTCTGAGCAGATTTTACCAGCGCTGAAACACATTCATGCGATGAAGAATAATGCGAAATATCTATCTAGCCCTCCCCCGATCTGCTATCTTTCCTCGGCATAACCATTTTTTATTATTGAAGGATGCGCCCTGGTCCTCCCTGAAAGAATTTGCGGAATGGAAGGGGCATCTCCCGTAGAGATCTTTACCGAATCTTGTTTCTTTCGAGTAAGATCTCCCTCAGCCGGTTTCGATCGATCTTTTGTGACGAATTGAGCGGATATTCACTGACGAATTCGATAATTTGCGGGATTTTATAGGAAGGGAACTGCTTTGAACAGGTTCTCTTGATACCCTCTGCAAGGGAACTCTTATTGTATGATTCCGTCTGGATCACTGCGACCACTGCTTCACCCATGATCTCATCCGGAAGCCCAAGGACAACACAACCTTGAACATCGGGGAGAGAAATGATAAAATCCTCGATCTCAAGAGGAGAGATGCGATATCCCCCTGATTTAATGATATTTTTCGATCGTCCCACGATAAAAATAAATCCGTCCTCATCTACGGTAGCAAGATCCCCGGTATACAGAATCCCTTGTCTGATTGTCTGGGCAGTGCCCTCGGGGTCCTTATAATACCCCTTCATGATATTTTCTCCTTGGGCGGTAATCTCCCCGACTTCGCCGGGCTGAACCGGGACTCCTTCTTGGTTCACCACTTGCAAGGTGACCCCGGGGATACCCTTCCCGATCGATCCAATCTTTTGTCGGGCCAGATCGGGAGGGAGATAGGAAAGTCGTGCAGTCGCTTCTGTCGCTCCATACATGACATAGAACTTCTTATTAGGGAACGCATCAAGGATATTCCCGATATACTTTCGAGGGAGATGCCCCCCTGCCTGGGTCATGTAGCGAAGTGTTGGAAAATCCTCCCGTAAAAAGGATGTTTTATTGATGAGGATCTGGAAGGTGCTGGGAACTCCTGCCAAACCTGTGCAGCGATGCAAGCGAAGATCTTTCAGGAGTACCGCAGGGAAGACCAACCTGCTGAAGATCATACTCCCCCCTACGCGCAAGTGGGTATGTAGCAGGGATGCCCCGTAACAGTAATAGAAGGGAAGCACCACACAGATTCTATCGTTTGGGGAAAGGGGGGAGAGGTAGGAGATAATTGCCTCAGTATTGGATACAAGATTGTCATGAGTGAGCATCACCCCCTTTTTTGCTCCCGTAGTTCCGGAGGTGAAAACGATGACTGCAACCTCATCCCTCTGGGTCGTAGGATACGCCGGCATGGAATCCGATCTCTCATCCAGGATCCTCTCGGAATAGAGGTGCGGAGAGGCATCTGAAAATCTCGCTGCATATCTTTCCTGCACGAAATATGCACTGATGGAACAGGTTTTTCGTATCTGGGCCAGATCAGCGTCACCGATCCGGGTTTCCAGAAGAATCACGGTATTTCCACTTCGGATGATGGCGAGGTAACAGATGATAAAAAACCGGGAATTCTCTGCAAGCAAAAGAAACTCTTTTCCTACTCCATATCTGCGAAGAATGAAGTCCGCGAGTGAATTTACCGCGTGATAGAGCTCCTGATGGGTGATGATCCGATCTCCTTCTTGGAGGAAAGGGGTGGTGAAGGCCTGGCTGTGTTCAAACAGGTAGTCGGTAAAATTCATATCGGTCTCTATCAGGAAGTGTACAATATGTTTCTAATCTAGGGACATATCACTGTTCGTGCTCTAAGTCTTCCTCTTGCCAAATAACAATGTTCTTCCCCTTATCTACGTCTCATCTTTGCTTACGCCAGGATATGTCATCTCCTCTCCACACAGGAATAGGATAACGGGGTTCTCCTCGTCGGACATGATAGTTGCCACCAGTTCATCATTGATAACATAGGATTGGGAGGAATATCCTTTCTCCAATGGAAGGCCATGCAAGCACATGAAGAAGGGAATTCCAGAAAATTTTGCATAGGCCTCCATCTCAGTCCACCTCTTCCAGGCATCGATCCTACACACAGAGGAACCCTCTTTCATCATGCCTCGAAACATAGGATATTTGTCGAATTTTTTTATTTCCAGACTTCGGATGGTCTCTATGTCGCTACCCACCCTCTTTTTTGCGAGAGT
>JAJRCP010000157.1 GCA_028678885.1 Methanomicrobiales archaeon | reverse complement strand
TCTGGACCATTTGCCCCGGTAGTTGGATACCGGACATGTCCAACCCCCACGCCCCCCTGCAGTGATTCCAGGATGTCCTCATTGAATACATCTGCGACCAATCCCTCACCCTTGTGCTTGTATACTCGTTTTCCATCAGAAGAAGTGATCCCCGCACTTTCCTGACCGCGATGCTGAAGTGCGTACAGAGCATAATACAGAGAAAAAGAGACACCGCCAGCATCCACGATGCCAACGATTCCACACATGAAGGATCCTAATGGGTGGGGTTCTTAGGTTTCTTATTCCACCAGCGATATTTGTTAATACGAGCGCTTCTCCCGAAGCCACAGGCTGAACAGACTTTCTGTCTCACATGATAGGAAATACGGCCGCATCTTCTGCATGCGATGTGCATGGTCTTGGACCGCTTCCCCATGGATGGTGTGCCTTTTGTCATATTGTACCTCCGTTAAACCAGGGTGGGCGATATGTAAATCACGTTATCCCCACGAACGATCAGCGTCCCCACTTTTACTACTTGGCCTTCCACATCTTCCTCTACTTTATCCAGGACGAGATTCATGTGGATATCATATCCCTGAAGGATGCCCCGGAGTTCTCTCCCCCCTTTGAGCGATACAATCACAGGCTGGCGATTTAAAACCTGATCTAAAATATCCATCGGCCTTTTAGTCATAAAAATTTCCTAATATGCTCGTCTGGAGTAAATACTTGAGTGAGGTTCCTACTTAAAGATAACGTGTTTTGGTGTGAAATAACAAGTGCAGTGAGGATCTGGCTATCTTTTCCCTAATGATTCTATGGATACACTCTCCAATAATCGTGAGGACAAGTCCTTCCATACCCGCATGATGATTCATGAGCTCGGGACCCTGTTTTCCATCCCAAATGCTTTATTCTCTCATAAGGAGAGTATAACGGAAAAATGGCGGACATTATTATTAAAAAACGTCATTCCATCAGGAAGGATGAGATGGCCCAGATTCTGAAGGAGCTTGAGCGACAGATAGGGGAGGGTGGAAGTCTCTTCCTAGCAGACCGGGTGGAAAAAGTCGAGACCGATTCGCCCTTTACCCTGTACCTTCTGGATCGACAACCCCTCCTCATGAAGTACCGGGACTGGGTCTTTCCCACCCTGAAGGGAGCCCTCGCCATCCCATTTCCCCAGCGTCAGATCATTGTTGATCAGGGTGCAATCCGTTTTCTCATGAATGGTGCGGATGTGATGCGACCGGGCATCCGTTCTGTCACAGACGATGTGAGGGCCGATGCACCGGCGCTGATTGTAGAGGAGGTCCATAAAAAACCGATCGCGGTGGGGATTGCCCTCCATGATGCCGACGAAATCCGCAGACAGTCAAAAGGAAAAATGTGCAAGACAATTCATTATGTGGGTGATCCTCTCTGGCGGATGGAAATCTAATTTTCGGAGTAGAAAGATATTATAATATACAGATCCCATTCTAATTTCAATTATGAGCAAGTTACTGGACAGCATCATTGGCAGGAACCCCTCCGTCAGCGAAGATGACTATATGGAACTCGATCTGCAGGCCTTTGAAGGTGCTGAGGGAGAGGAAGCGGCTTCCATGTATGTGAAGGTCGCAACCATTGGAGATCTGAAAGATACCCCGCGGGTAAAAGATGAGGTATACAATGGAAATATTGTCATCGTCGACGTTACCAAGCTGAAGATGGACCGTATCACTTATGAGCGGGTACTTAAAGATCTGAAAGAAGTGGCACGGGATGTGAATGGGGATATTGTAGGTCTTGGTGACCAGCGATATGTAGTGATCACTCCCATGTCTGTCAAGATCTCCCGCGACAAAGTCGGTGGGGCGTAGTGAGGTATACCCTCAAAGCACCCTGTCCTTTGTGTAAAAATGAAATAGATTATACATACCAGATAGAAGATATTCCCTATTTTTCAGAGATTCTCATCACAACTGCCCTTTGTGATTGTGGATTCCGCCATACTGATACGATCATCACCAGCGAAGGAGAACCGACCCGCTGGAAGATGCACATAACTTCTTCGGATGACCATGCTACCCGTGTGATCCGGAGTTCCAGTGGAGTTATAGAGATCCCAGAACTCGGGGTGACCATCGAACCAGGACCGGTCTGTGAGGGTTTTGTCTCAAATGTTGAAGGGGTCCTCTGGCGGGTTATGGAGGCAGTGGAGAGTGTACTATCTTGGGCAGAGGGAGAGGATCTGACGCGAGCTTTGGAGGTGCAGAAAAAGATCGAAGCGGCCATTGAGGGGAATATCCCCTTTACCCTCGTTTTGGAAGACCCGTGTGGAAACAGTGCGATTATCAGTAAGAATGCAGAGAAAGAACGATATATACCGTCTGAAAACGCCTGAATGTAATGATCCTGTACTGATCTGGATTATCTGCGTAATCCGAAGAGATTTTCCATCGGCCGGATGCTCCTTGTTAACCCGATCCGTCAATGTTTTGAATTGAAATCGGATCTCTCCTAATGCTGACAGAAATTTTTTACCCCTAAAAGAAGATTATCGATATCGAACCATTTCACCCTGTATCCGCACACCGGGCGATTCGACGCATTCGCCAACCACCCGTCCATCGGGCAAGAAATGGATCACCTTAGGAACACTCTCTTCAGGTACGATATAGGCGTAACCCATCCCCATATTGAAAGTACGGTACATTTCCTCATGGGAGATCTCCCCTTTTTCCTGCAGAAATTTGAAGATCGGTGGAATCGGGAGAGGATGTGTGAACTCAAACCCAAATGAGGAGAGGCGGAGGAAGTTCAGGAGACCACCACCGGTAATATGGCACATCCCATGTACGGTGCAGGCAGCACATACATTTAGGGCCTCATGGTAGATTCGGGTGGGGCGGAGGAGCTCCCTTCCGACGGCTGTCCTCCCACCGGAAAAAGGTTGATTATATCCTCCCGTACCTTCGACAATCTGTCGTGCCAGGGTCAGGCCATTACTGTGGATCCCATTCGAGGGAATCCCTACGATTCGATCCCCGGGTCGGATCTGTTCCCCGGTTACCACCCGCTCCCGTGCCTGGGCACCCAAGCAGGTACCGCCGAGATCGAGTCCTTTGATAATCCCACTTAGAGTGGCAGTCTCCCCTCCCACGATGTTGATGTTCGCCTGCCGTGCTCCCTCATTGAGCCCTTCACCAATCTGGGTCATTACATCTTCAGAGATTTTATCGGTGGCAATATAATCCACAAAAGCGAGGGGTTCGAGGTTCATCACATAGAGATCGTTCACATTCATGGCGACGCAATCGATGCCGATCGTATTCCATGTGCGAAGCTGTTCGGCAACAAGCATCTTGGTCCCTACCCCATCGGTTGTGAGAGCAAGGACCTGGGAGCCAAACTCGATCAATCCAGAAAAATGACCGATCTCTCCGATCATGGCATGAGATCCCTGCCGGCGGAAGGTGAGCTTTCGCACAAGCGCCTCGATCGCCCGTTTCTCCAGATCAATATCCACCCCGGCGCCCTGATAGGTGTACCTACTCATTCAATGCCTCTGCAAGGTTGAATTCATCGTGAAGGATCTGGACTGCTCTTTTACCATCGGCAGTTTTGACTACGAGCGAAATATTCGCCTCGGACGAACCCTGGGAGATCATCATGATATTGACGCAAGAAGTCCCGAGGGCAGTAAAGATCCGGCCCGCAATTCCCGGCGTTCCTGCCATACCCGCTCCCACCACTGCAATAGCCACCACGTCACGATCAGAAGTCACTTCGCGGAAATAGCCGGATTTATGGACCTCAGAGAGTGCATCCAGCGCATTCTCCAGGTGCGATTCTTCGATGATCAGGGAGATGTTTGCTTCCGAGGAACCCTGGGAGATCATCATGATGTTCACATCCTTGTCTGCGAGAGCTGCAAAGATGGTTTTCGCCACACCAGGACGACCGATCATCTGGACACCCGTTACATTCACTAGGGCCACCTTCTCGATCAGGGTGATTGCCTTTACCACCCTTGTGTCCACCCGTTCATCCTGATAAACGACGGTTCCTGGGTGCGTGGGATTGAAGGTATTTTTTACTCGCACCGGAATATTTTTCCGCATGGCAGGCTCCAAGGATCGGGGATGGAGGACTTTTGCCCCGAAATAGGAGAGTTCCATAGCTTCCAGGTATGAGATCGAGGGAACCACCCGGGCATCTTTTATCAATCGTGGATCCGAGGTCATCACGCCATCTACATCGGTCCAGATCCAGATCTCGTCTGCACCAATAGCCGCACCGACTATCGTTGCGGAATAATCCGATCCACTCCTCCCGAGGGTGGTCACTACTCCCCGTTCCGTGCATCCCATGAACCCCATAATCACGGGGACCTTGGAGGCAAGGAGCGGTATCACCCTCCCCCGGATGCGGGCTTCGCTTGAAGGGATAGCCAATGCATCCCCGTGGTTGGGTGTGGTGATGATCCCGGCTTCACATCCATCGAGCGCATCCGAGGAGATCCCTTGATGGCGGAGGGCAGCAGAAAGAATGGGGGCGGAAAGCCTCTCCCCAAAGGAAATGATGTAATCCTTTGATCGGGGAGTCAACTCAGAGAGATTGAATACCGCATTCAGGATATTCTTCAGACTCTCCAGACGTTCATCCAGAACGGAACCAACCTCTGTGACAAGATCGGGCGCTGCCACCTCCAATGCCAGGCGGTGTCGCTCACGGAGTGACTCAATAAATGGGTCGATCGGTGGCTTCCGTACACCATTTGTCACCTCAGTCGCTATGCCGATCAGCTGGTCAGTGACCCCGGCCATTGCAGACACCACTACCACAAGATCATTTCCCTCTCGCTGCGATGTGGCGATGATCTCCGCTACCCGTCTCATTCTCTCCCCATCCCCCACAGAAGTGCCGCCAAATTTCATTATAAGCCGCATTAAGGCTTGCCTCCGGTACAGTTATTTTATGTACGTACATCTCACCTAATAATACAGATGCGTGCAGATGACCGGGCGTCATGTCATGTCCTCGTGATAGGGAGTGGAGGCGCCGGAGCAAGGGCCGCTATCGAAGCGGAAAAATTCGGGGATACGATCCTCATATCAAAAAGTATTGTAGGCAAGGGGGGTTGTACTCCCATGGCAGAAGGCGGATATAACGCTGTCCTTAGAACCGGGGACTCCTGTGTTCTGCATGAGGAAGATACCTTTCGGGGAGGTGCATACCTGAATGACCCGGATCTCGTGCGTATCCTCGTCCATGAATCTCCTGAACGCTTTGAAGAATTGATCCGGTGGGGGGCACTTTTTGATGTTTCTCATGACAATCTTCCTGCTCAGCGATCATTTGGAGGTCAGCGGTTTCCCCGCACCTGTTATGCCGGTGACCGGTCAGGCCATGAATTGATGCTTACCCTCCTCGAACATTTGCGAAACAGCAAAGTACATATCCTTCAAGAGATGGTGGTGGTTGAACTCCTGAAAGAGAGAGACAGGGTTATCGGGGCGGTGGGAATGAATACCCGGAAAGGGGAACTTACCGTCATCCGGGCGGACAGCACCGTACTTGCCACTGGCGGCGGAACGCGGATATATGACATTTCCACGAATTCCGCCACCGGCACAGGAGATGGATACGCCCTTGGATACCGGGCTGGCGCAGAACTTATCGATATGGAGATGGTACAGTTCCATCCAACTGGGGCGGTTTATCCCTATGATGCACGGGGTAGACTGGTCACCGAAGCGGTGCGGGGAGAGGGAGGGATCCTACTGAATGCACGAGATGAACGGTTCATGGTGCGATATGATCCCGAACGGATGGAACTCTCTACGCGGGATATTGTGGCACGGGCGATCGCAACAGAGATAGAAGAAGGAAGAGGAACCTCACGAAAAGGGGTCTACCTCGACGTGACCCACCTTCCCTCAGAGCAGATAGAAGAGCGGTTACCGGTGATGCTGGAACAGTTCCTTAAGTTCGGAGTGGATATTCGGAAGGAACCGATGGAAGTCGCCCCCACGGCCCATCATATCATGGGGGGCTTGCGGATCACCACCGAAGGAAGAACCACTATCCCCGGGCTCTGTGCTTGTGGTGAGGTATCGGGAGGAGTGCATGGAGCAAACCGCCTTGGTGGAAATGCATTAGCAGAAACTCAGGTCTTTGGAAAGAGGGCAGGTGAAACGGCGGGAAGATCCCCCTCCCGGACAGGAAGAATCGACCCGCTCCAGATAGAAACAGTCGAGAACCGGATGGAGGAATTCTATTCTGGGGATATCCCTCCCTGGACAGTATCACGGAGGCTGCAGCGGGCGATGTGGGATGATGCAGGGATCTTCCGGACCGAGGAAGGTCTGAACCGTACTCTTGGTACCATCGAGGAACTGCTGGCAGGTGCACTCTGTGCTGCGACACCCCAGAACATCGCCGAATGTTTTACCGTCCGGAATATGTGCCTCGCGGCGTCCCTCGTTGTCCGTTCTGCTCTCCTGCGGCCTGAATCGAGGGGTGCTCACGTGAGGCGGGATGTGAAACAGAGCTGGGATGCGCTAACATCCCCATATAGCCATACCTATATCTCAGTATATCGAGAGGGGATCATGCGCCGTGAGGTGCCGAAATGAGAATTACCGCTCGGATCTACCGGTTCGATCCCGTCTGCGATACCGCACCGCGATATGAGACATTCACTGTGGACGTAGAGCATGGTGCTCGGGTGTTGCACTTCCTTCATGCAGTCCATGAACGGGATCCTGGTCTCTCTTACCGGTACTGCTGCGGGACTGGCCAATGCGGTAGCTGTGCGGTGCGGATGGACGGCATTCCAGTTCTTGCCTGCATGGAGGAGGTACGGGATGGTATCACCATCGATCCCCTCAATCTTCCGGTGAAAAAGGACCTAGTGGTCGATATGCAGCCGGCCCTTGAGAGACTAGCCGGAATCATCTCGGGCGGAGAGGATCACTTACTTGACCGTGATACGGTGGAGACCATCAAACCTCTGCGTGGCTGCATCGAATGTTTGGCCTGCGTATCGGTCTGTCCTGCCATGGAGGTCGCCAGATTCGCAGGGCCCACAGCAATGCGACAGGAAATGCGCCGTGCCCTCGATCCTCGCGATAACTCTGACCGTATCACGGAGGCGATTCGAGATGGCCTCTTTACCTGTACCACCTGTCAGAACTGCTGGAAAGTGTGCCCGAAAAAGATTGAGATACCTGCAAAGGCAATCGAGAAATTGCGGGCTATCGCTAATAGGATGGGTTTGAGTCTCCCACGACATCGGGAAGTGGAACAACTGATCCGGGATACCGGGCGGAGTATTCCTCGGGGAAAATCCTCCTTCCTTGAGCAGGTACCGGAGGTGATCGAACCGGAAGGGAAGGTACGGAAGACCGTAGGTTTCTTCGTTGGCTGCATGTACGACTTCCGCCTTCCGGATGCTGCTCTCGATGCGATAGAAGTACTACGCAGGAATGGAATCCGAGTAATCATACCCCATGAGCAAGTCTGCTGTGGGTCTCCCTTGATACGTACCGGTCAGCTGCAATATCTCGATAATCTGCAACGCCGGAATATCCAGGCCTTTACCTCACGGGGGATCGATACGGTGGTGACCATGTGTGCCGGCTGCGGATCAACCCTCAAAAAGGACTATTGTACCCCATTCACAGTAAAAGATATCACCGAAATCCTTACAGAACTGGGAATCGAAGAGCCTGCCTGTCTTCCTCTTCGTATTACCTACCACGATCCCTGCCATGCTCTTCATGGACAGGGAATCCAGGAACCTGCACGGATCCTCCTTAATAATGTGGTCGATATCATTGAGATCCCGCAGAAGTGCTGCGGTGCAGGAGGGGGGACACGATCCGGGTGCCCCGATATTTCGTCTGCTCTTGGGAAAAGAAGGGCCGAGGAACTGGTAACAACCGGTGCTGATGTTATCGTAAGCTGCTGCCCATTCTGTGAGTACCAGCTGGGAGAATTTGCGGACCGCTCGGTGAAGAATATCACTACTATTCTGCATGAAGGTTACCGGGAGAAGGACAGGCTCGCAAGGGTACACAACCGGTGAAAGCCCTACTTTTCCTTTATTCGAAGTAATCTATCTTTCGTTGATTGGAATAAATTCCCTGCTCCGCTAATAACATGCGAGGATCGATAGATCTGGTAGGTGTTTCTCACGTTTCGTTTCCATAGTAGTTTTGAAGAGCAGATAACTTTTTCTGAGCGACCAGGGTTCATCCGATTTTTACTGGAGGGCGAAATAGAAAAGCAGCTTCTGCGATCTTTTCCGGCGTTCCGAGGATAATAACACGATCTGTAGTTATTAAGACATCCTCTGCTCCCGGGTTTGCGATTACCTTCCCTTCCCGTTCGATTGCGACCACAGTGACCGCATACTTTTTCCTCAGACCAATCTCAGCAAGTGTCTTTTCTGAGACGGGTGACCCTGACAAGACGCGGAAGGTGGAGATCTCGAGATCAGGAAGATCGAGCGTGAGATCCGCAAGCGGCATGATAGGGCGGGGGAGACTTCGAAGCATCTGATAATTATCTGATCGTACTTCTACAATGAATTTCTCAATGGTTCCTCTTGGAATGAGATATTTATTCATCACCCGGGTGAATATCTCCACGGATGTCTCAAATTCTTCTGGAATCACCTCATTTGCTCCCAGTTTGTATAATGGTCCCACTTCTTGGAGGTATCGGGTCCGGATGATGATATACAGTTGTGGGTTCAACCGTCTCGCAAGTTCTGTTATCCTGCGGGATGAGACAGGATCGTTAATCACAATAACGAGAATGCGTGCATTTTTTACTTCCGCATGAATAAGCACTGCTTCATTGGTCGCATCTCCGTAGGTAATAGGTTCTCCTTTCTCCCGTTCTGTTCGCACTGTTTCGGGGTTCATCTCAAGAATGACATATGGGATTCCCCCCATCCTCGCTGCACGGGATAGGTTTTTCCCATTCAATCCGTAACCTACGATGATGAGATGATCGTGGAGGGGCGGGAGACGATGTTCGGTTTCCTGCATAGTTCCGGTTCTCAAACGATCAGAGATAGGAAAACGGTAGATCACAGTGACTATGCGGTTACCG
>JAJRCP010000156.1 GCA_028678885.1 Methanomicrobiales archaeon | reverse complement strand
GCAAAAAAGGACAAAGAGTTGCGAGACAAGTCCAACTCCGAAGTCCAGGAGATAAAAGAAAATAGGAATGACCTGAACAATCAGGCAAATCAACTGTTCGAAGAAGTAGAGACCTACAAAAAGCAGCACGGGACCGTAAAGGCACGGAGCGTCAAAGAACTCCAGAAACAGATAGAATATCTGGATTTTAAACAACAGACAGAAGTATTCACTATCGATCAGGAGCGCGAGCTGATCGAGAAGATCAAACAGATGAAAGGGTCGGTGCGTGAACAGGAGGCAGAACTGGAACAGAACAAGGAGGTTAAGACAAAAATTACCCAGGCAAAGGATCTGCGAAAAATGGCGTCAGACCTTCACGCAAAGGTTACTGAACTCGCGGAGCTTGCACAGAACCACCATGACCAGATGGTGGAGCTCTATCGCAAGGCAGATCAGTCCCGTGAAGATGCAGATGAGATGCATAAGAAGTTCGTGGAAGCGCAAGAAGCCGCTGATGCGGAACACCGATACTTTATCCAGTGTCAGAAAGAACTTCGTGATTATGATAAGGTGATAAGCGGGCTACGGAAAAAATCAAAGAAGGCCAAGGTGACGAAGGAACAGAAAGCAGTACGCAAAGAAGCGGAAAGGATCTTCAAACAGTTCCGAGATGGTGAGAAGCTGACTACAGATGACATTCTCCTCCTCCAACGTTCGAAACTTATTTAATCCCTTTTGAAATTCATGCATCACCAAATTATTCCTACCATCTAATACCTTTTTAAAAGCCTCCTTGCAAAGTATATTATATCAACGAGAGATTTCCAGGTCTATGTCAGAACCTAGTATTCTTATCCTTTCAGTTGACAGGGATGACGATATCGGATTCAAAAGCCGCGTCGTGAGTCCGGTTCTTGGTAGAGATGCGTGTCTGGCGGCGGCAAATGCATTAGCCCTGGTGGATCCGGAGGATTCAGACCTGAACGCCATCTTCCAGGCCATTAAGATGTACGATGAGCTTCAGAACCAGGGAGAGATGGTTGAGATTGCAATCCTTTCGGGAAATCACCAAGATATGCTATCAGGGGATCGGAAGATCGTATTCGATCTCGATCTAATAGTCAAGAAGACCGGAGCTTCCTCCTGTATCCTAGTGACTGATGGAGTGGAGGATGAATATGTCCTTCCCCTGATTCAATCCCGCATCCCTGTAAGCAATCTCCGCCGTGTGGTGGTTACCCAGATACCAAACCTAGAGAGCACGTACTATATTATCAAGAAGATTTTCGAAGATCCAAAGATCGCGCGGGTGACTCTTGTTCCTCTGGGAATGGCGATGCTTCTCTACGCAATTGCCTATCTCATCGGTTATCCTGAAGGGGCGACCATTATCGTTTTTGGTATCGTGGGAATCTATCTCTTGTTCCGGGGATTTGGAATCGATGAAACCCTGCGGTATTTTTATTCGTCTCTTCAGACTTCATTATCACACGGGCGCTTTTCATTTGTCACGTACATCGTCTCTCTCTGTATTGGGGCAATCGGGATTATCGTGGGACTATCCCGGGTTCTGGAATACTATCCCTCTGAGGAAAGTATGGGACTCTTTCTCATTTTCGTGACCTTCGTCTATGGATCGATCGGGTGGTTCATTATTGCAGGATTGATCATATCTGTTGGGAAGATCATCGATTCTTATTTCAATGAACAGGAGAACCTGGGAAAGGTTGTCGTACTCCCCTTCTTTATTGGCGCGATAGGTATTATCGTCTTAGGGGCAAGCATCTACACCCTCTCTATCAGTGCGATTACTAATTTTCCGCAGAGCCAGGTTTCCGGCATACAGTACCTGACCCTTGCCCTCATTGGAGGAATGGCCTGTGCATTTATTGGCATCTATGTCCAGTCTCTCATCAAACGCTGGCAGAAAAGAACCATATCCGCCATCAGTGAATGAACCCTTTTTTGCATTTTTTGCTCTTCGCGTTTCTATAATCCCAGGTTTTAGTAGTGTTTTTCACATACGTTAACAAGAGAATTCCTATGAGGGATTACCAGGGGAGCTGCTGATAATGCCCCCAGAAAGTTGGAGAGTACCCAGTCCGTAGGATTACCCCTGTTATCTCGGTTGTTTTCCTTGGTATGAGACCTCGTTCACTTCTGTCTTCAGTATAAGACTTCGTTTACGAACGAAATATCAGTCCTAGTGAAACGTATGGAACGAAGATGAGATTCTTCGTTTCCAAAGAGCCCGTATTTTCCTCCGGAAATCTTGAAGTAATGCCTAATTTGATTAATCACGCGGGGAAAATTGTGGCGAGCCAAATAACTTCTATCCAGAGAAAAGGGGAACCCGTGTCTGTTCATATACGTCATACAGCCCTCGCTCGGTGAGACGCAATGCAGGGACAACCGTCAGGGTAAGGAAAGAAAGATACATAAAGGGCTGTTCGATGGCACCCATACGGTTTGTCTGGTCGTCAAGATGTTGCAGAGCTCTGACCACCTTAGGATAGGGCTGAGAAGACATAAGTCCCGCACAGTCCAAGGGGAGAGAAGAGATCCCATGGTGAGAGACGACAACCATTCCCCCATTTCTGGAGATCACTATTCCTGCTGCCTTCCGAAGAGAGTGGTCGTCGGCCCCTGCCGCAACCACATTATGAGAATCATGGGCAACACTGGAAGCGATGGCGCCTTCCTGAAAGCCGAAGCCCCTAACTATTCCAAGTGCGAACGATCCTGGACGGTACCGGCTGCAAACCATTACTTTTAGAAGATCCATTTCCGGATCTGGTATCCGTTCACCCTCCACTGCGATTTCCTCATTTCGGGTGATAATTTGCCCTTTTTCCAGCCGGATTACCCGCGCAATTCCATTCCTTCTGATTGCCAGATCCGCTTCGGTGGGAAGAGTAGCATGAAAGGTATGCCGGATGATGGCAGGTTCCTGATAACGAAGCCGGTTGATATTCTTCCCTTTTTTAAACGTCTTCTTCACGTGAAAGATTTCATCGTTTGTGAGGATGCAGAAATCAGCCTGCCTTCCGGGTGCAAGAGCACCGCGATCACGAATCCCGAACCTCTCGCAGGGTGAGAGAGTCGCTAATCGGAGCGCTGTTTCGAGTTCTGTTCCTTCGTCCATCGCTTTCCGTATACAATCGTCAATATGTCCTTCACGAGCAAGCATACCTGCATGACGGTCGTCGGTTGCAAAACAACAGCGGGAGAGCGAACAGGGTCGCACCAGAGGGATAAGTGTCCGCAGGTTTTGTTCGGTCGATCCCTCCCTGATCATGATGAACATTCCCTTGCGCATCTTCTCCCTTGCTTCCTCAAGGTTTGTGCACTCATGGTCGCTCTCAATACCAGACCGGATGTATGCATCGAGTACTGCACCACCTAGAAAAGGAGCGTGACCATCGATGAGGGTAGTGAGATCTAGTTTCTCCTGCATATCAGGATTATTGGATATTACCGCGGCAACATCCATAACTTCTCCCAGCCCAAGCACCTTCTCTTGGCAGAGAAAATTAGACAGATCCTGTGCAGAGAGGGCTGCTCCGCCCACATCATCTGGCGAGGCGGGAACACAGGAAGGGAGCATAACATAAATATCAAGAGGAGTATTCTTCCCTTCCTCGAGCATATACAAGATTCCCTCTGAACCAAGAACGTTTGCAATCTCATGGGGATCGGCAATCACGGTTGTGGTTCCATGCGACAATACCATGCGCCCAAATTCCGTCGGGGTAAGAAGAGAGCTCTCAATATGTACATGGGCATCGATCAAGCCAGGCACTACCCGTGCGCCGAGAAGATCGAATTCCCTTTTACCCTGGTAACCTCCGATATTTTGGATCTTTCCTTCATTTACTGAAAAGGACGTTTGCTCCCAAGAGCAAGTGAACGGATTATACAACTCCAGATTGGAAAAAAGAAGGTCCGGTTGCGGCTCTCGGTACAAAAGAGCCTTTCCGGAACCGACCATCACACCACGAGGTCCCGAACAACTCGTGCTTTACTGTCCTCATTTACCGTCATATAAATATATATTTTATAGGTGCCTTTGTTCAAAATGACCGGCATCTGATATTCATGGGTCCCTGATTCGAATTGGATAAATTCCGCTTTTTTTAATATCTCCACTTGGGTAAAATTCTGCACTCGGAACACTGTTGCCTGGAGCACCGCTTGGGTGGTTGTATCCTGGTTAGTTGCGGTGATAAACAGGGTTCCATTTCCGTACGAAATCTCCGCAATAGAGGCAGTAACACACCCCGCGGTTATCCCGCAGATGCACAAGAAAATACCGAGGAAAATGTAACGTCTGCTGGCCATCGTGTTGAATGTACCAAGCACAAGAACTTAAACCATGCGATTAATTTTTTTATGTG
>JAJRCP010000155.1 GCA_028678885.1 Methanomicrobiales archaeon | reverse complement strand
TCACCACCCATTATCCGGAGATCGTGAAATACGCAGGAGCAGAGCACATGATCCTTCTCCAGCGGGATGATCAGGGATATTCGCTTCTCTCCCGACCTCAGGAACACGAGGAGATCCAGGCTTTTCTGGAGACGATGGGTATCGAGGAGCTGTACATTCAGAATCTTCTCTCGTGAAAGATATGACTTCCCGTTCACTCTATATCCTCCTGGAGGGAAATGATGATGAACGGTTCTTTCGCACCATTTTGAAACCATATCTAGAGAGAACTTATCGGGTTATGAAGTTCTGGAAATATGCACGGGAAAAACGCACCCGCACTCTCAAATTTATCATGTCTCTTCGAAGGATGGGAGTAGATTTCATTTTTGTACGGGATATCGACACTGCCACTTCCGTGGGAGCGAAAAAACGGGAGATACGAGAGAACTACGAACACTCAATTCCCGATCAAATCATAGTGATTGTGGTGATGGAAATCGAAAGCTGGTACATGGCCGGACCTGATCCCGATTATCTTTCATACTTGGGTATTCGGAGCGACGATGAGTCTACCGATAATCTCACAAAAGAAGCATTCAACCGGTTGATTCCTCCTCCTATGTCCCGCATCGAATTCCTGAACGAACTTATGGAACACTATCTTATCGAGAGAGGAACTTCGCGGAATACCTCCTTCCGTTATTTCGTGAGGCATTGGATCCGATAAAAATTGGTCATCGTCCCTTGTGAAGGAAACGAAGTAAACTCAGATAACCCTTGATGTCTTGGAACTGGCGCAGGGGGAATATCCCCTCCCTCACGAACCGCACGTTCTGAACTGAGAAGAACGTCCGAGGCTGGAACTGATTCACGATCCCCATAAAATGAGGTATATTCGCCTCTCTTCACAATTGATAGAATCACCTTCACCGGCCCCATGCCTCACTGGGCATCGATGGAGGTCCCCCCGCATTGCGCATTCTTCAATGTTGTGACCATCTCCTAATGGGCACGATGAGTAATTATCTAGACAATATTGATCCCGATGGAGAGTTTCTCTTTTATCGCCATGCCAGTAAAGACCGAGAGCAAACCCTGCTGCATTAGCAAGGTAATAGAGAGGATTATCCAGATTATTCATGACCTGCCCAATCGAAAACAACCAGATCAGAACTTTACAAACCCTATTCCTGCAGATGGAGCCTTGTACCCTCGCGAGACAAAATCACCCGAATGGTTCCCAGGCTTACATCGCAGACAGTTGCGACAAAGATGAGTACGGGGATGAGAAGCCAGCCCAACCCAGCACTCCTGATCACATTCGATAGATCCAGAGACATGCTCCTCCATCTTCAACTATTTACGCCGGTAGCTAACAGCATATGTTATTCCCTGCTCCGATAAAAATGTGTGATCTTTACCGTAAGAATGGAAAGAACATGCCCATTCGTCCTAAGTACCGGGGTGAGAGGCATCCCACGATAGAAGTCACTATTACCATGATCGCAACCATGGTCGAAACCGGAGCAGAACCATACACCGCCGCAAGCACCACGGCGAATTCCCCCCGTGCGATAGTGTAATTTCCAATCTCCCAACCTGATCGGGTGGAGTGATGCAGGATTCTCCCAATGAGTACACCGGCGATTAGTTTACTTCCGATGGCAAGGATGCAGATCGCAACCACGGCAACAAGGGAGATCCCCTGAGTGAGGTGTATCGTTACCCCAAAAAAGAAAAAGAGTATCGCCAAAAATACGTCCCTGAATGGTGCGACGGTTCGCTGAAGGATGGAGGGTACGGTGTGGGAGAGCGATGAACCAAGGGCAATCAGGGGTACTGCCTCGGGGATCTGAAGCGCAATCGCCAATGCAGAGGCGCTCACCACCGCGGCGAAGGTGAAGATGACCGGGACTTCATCCTCTCTCTGCAATGCCACGGTAAGGGGCTTTCGTAACAGGATCACCACCAAGACAAGCAGCACACTCACGGTGAAAATCTTGGCAATGAGGAGGAGGGGATTACCGAGTTCCGCGGATACCATGAATATAAGAAAGACCATAATCAGATCCTCGAGCATCATCAACCAGATGATGGTCTCGGATTCAGAGGAGAGGAGACGCCGGTTCTCAATCAATGTTGCGAAAGCCACGGCGGAACTCGTGTCAAAGAATGCGGAGCCGATAACAAACGACTCAAAAGGACTGAACCCCAGACCAAGGGCAGCAAAGAAGCCCAAGAACAGGTTCACGTTCAGATCGATCAGCCCGCTGGTCACAATACCCGATCCCTGCCGTAAAAAATGATCGGGTTTCAGTTCCAGTCCTGCATAAAAAAGCAGGAAAATTAAACCTAGATGGCCAAAATAATTCGAGATGCTGTTCCCTTGAATCAGGCGGAGACCGCTCTCTCCGATGAAAAGGCCCGCGATGATATACAGGGGAATAGGTGGAAGACTTACCCTCCGGGCAAAGAGTACCAAGACAAGTAGGAAAAAAAGGGCTATCGGGAGAGCGTCCATTTAGATACCCAGTATCTCTTTCTCGAACACCCTGAGATGTTCACTCTCTCCGATAATTACGAGGATATCTCCCTCCTCAAAAGTAAAAGAGGGGGGAGGATTGATAACATTTTTTCCCTTGCGAGAGACGGCGATGACTGTCGCACCGCTCCGCGTACGCACCTGAAGATCCCCGATACGTTTTCCCGCGAGATTCTTTCTGGCAAGGTACGTATGCACACGTATCCGCATATCGCTGAGGGCGGAAAAGCCAATCTCGACCGCCTCTTTTTCGGCTTCGATGACTGCCCCCGTCAAAACGCTCCCGAGTCTTCTTGCCTCAGTCGGAGAGAGATTGGCAACCTGCGGGAGATCTTTTCCTTTCTCCTGGAGATAGAGCTGATTGTGACCAGAATTCAGAAAAACTATGGCGATTTTATCACCTTTCTCGGTTTCTAGTTCGAATTTCGTTCCTAGACCAGGTAGCTCTACCGATCTCTCTCCCATATACTGGGCTTGGTAGAACCGGGAGAAATACTTTTATTCATTTCTTCCTCGCAGACGGGTAAAAACAGGATACAGGACCATGAAATGCTTTTTTTCATAGTTAGCGCGGCAGAATGAACGTATGCTATTAGTGTTTACGTGGCGGATAAAGTTACAGATTTATGATCGATATCCTGTCTCTGCTGCTGATCATTACGGGATTGGGCCTTTTTGAGACAATCAGCAGCATCGATAATGCGATCATCAATGCAGAAGTTCTCTCCAATATGCAGGAGAAATATCGCCGCTTGTTTCTTCTATGGGGACTCCTATTTGCTGTATTCGTCATCCGAGGGGTACTTCCTTGGCTAATCGTCTATGGCACGATTCCGGCTCTCGGCCCGGTAGGTGCCTTTACCGCCACGTTCAGCAGCGACCCAGAAGTGCTGCAAGCCATCGAATCATCTGCACCCCTGCTCCTGATCGGAGGCGGAACTTTTCTAATTTTTCTCTTCTTCCACTGGCTCTTTATCGAGCAAAAGCACTATGGTCTTCGGGGAGAGAGGTACTTTCACAGCAAGGGCGTATGGTTCTATGCCGTTGTTTCTGTCCTCCTCTCCATCATTGTATGGTCCGCCCTCCAGCAGAACGCGATGCTTGCCTTCGGTGCTGTGGTGGGTTCCACGGCCTTTTTCATCGTGCATGGGTTCAAACAGAATGCGGAATTCCAAGAACAAAAGCTGATGTCAAAAGATCTCTCAGATGTGAGCAAGATCCTGTACTTGGAAGTAATCGATGCCACCTTTTCTATCGATGGCGTTCTAGGGGCTTTCGCCTTCACCCTCGCTATACCCCTGATTATCCTCGGAAACGGCTTGGGAGCGATTGTCGTAAGGGAGCTGACTTTGGGCAACATCGACCGGATCAAACGGTACATATTCCTGAAGAACGGGGCAATGTATTCGACCTTCTTTCTGGGTGCGATCATGCTCTTGGACAGTTTCGGGTTCCACATTCCCCCTTGGCTCTCACCGATTATTACGTTCAGCGTGGTAGGATATTTCTTTTACAAATCCTTGAGATTTGCCGCGTATTTGGATCTCAAAGAGATATGATATTAAAAGAGGGAATCTTCTAATGCAATATCCCCATCAAGCATCTGGAGTGTTTCTTTTTCAAGGATCAGC
>JAJRCP010000154.1 GCA_028678885.1 Methanomicrobiales archaeon | reverse complement strand
CGGTCTTGGTCAGTTCATGGCAGTGATACTGGATATAGTTCTGTTTTCCCTGGAATTCTTCCTGGAGATCTGCCTCGATATTCTTCCAGTCCTCCGGTAATACGAGGTCCCGCGGACCTAGACCATTGATCAGCTCTTGGACATGATAGTGGTGGATCTCCGCATACCGTGGATTCACATACCGGAACTTTCCTTCCTGGATTACAAACACGCCGGCAAGGGATTTTTCCACGATGGTACGAAATTTGATCTCCGAATCCAGGAGAGCATTTTCGATCTGCCGCCGCTCCGTAATGTCCACGGTCGAGCAGACCACGCGGCCCTCTGGTGTGAGAGCGACCGCGACCAGAGCCCACCGGATCTGTCCCTGCCGGGTAATTAGCTGTATCTCCCGGTCGCCTTGGGGGAACTGTTCGCTGATGCGAGAGAGGACATATTCCCGTTCGCTGTCACTTGGCCAGATGAGAGAGAGGGGTTTTCCTACCAGTTCAGGGACAGAATAATTTAGCATCCGAGCACACTGCTGGTTCACCTCGATCAAATGGAGGCTCTCCCGATCCACAGTGAAGAGTCCGGACTGGGAATTCTCAAAAATCCCATGGTACCGTCTCTCCTCGCGGAGGAGTCCCTCAGAAAGAGAGGATATTACCACGCCTACTGAGACGATGACGTAAAACCAGGCAGTACTGATGGTGATCAGAGCTAGATTAAAAAGTCCGAAGAAGTAGACAGACACCATATATAGGGAGCCGAGGACGAACGACGCGAGCATACCGCGTCGAGGGTAAAAATACGAGATCAGGATAATCGGGAGGATGTACAGGTAGGGAAAGACATCGTAAATCCCTTGGAAGAGGCTTACAACGAAGAGGATGACTGTGCCGATGGATGCTAGAAAAAGGATCAGGCCGACATTGTAGTCTTTGAATAGGCGTACGAGATTAGCATTCATCAGGTATCTTTCTTATAAGGTATGGAGGATACAGATCGCACCCCGCGTATTCCCTTCGATGTCCTGGAGGACGCCGGCCTCAACCCCCACAAACCGCATTCTTCCGTCAGAGCGGAGAAGTGATAATTCCCGGCGGATGAGGCTCCCGTTGGAGTTTTCCTTGAGCAGCGTCCCAATTTCGGTCGCAGTGACCGGGTCCTGGAGATGGACGACCTCATTGAACCGGTGAGAGAAGGCCTCATTCGGATCGATTCCCAGGAGCTGTTCCCCAGCATGGTTCAGGTAGAAGATATGCCCCTCCAGATTGGTGATGGCGACCGCAGGTATTTCCCACTCATCCTCCATGTTTCTCTTTCTGCCAGGGCTCATCACTTCATGATGATGGATGGCGAGCTCAATCGCACCGAGGATCTCCCGTTCATTGAAGGGTTTGGTGATATATCCGTAAGGACGCGCCCGCTGGGCCCTTGCCTGGGTGGCCGCATCACCAGAAGCGGTGACAAATATGACCGGAACGTCCAGAAGCGTGCGGAGATAAGAGGCGGCATTAATTCCATCGATATATCCTGGTAAGCCAATATCCATCAGAACCAGGTCAGGAAAGGATTCCACAACTTTTGCCAGCGCCTCCTCGCCCGTGGTCGCGGTTGCGATAACCGTGTATCCCTTACGTTCGAGGATGATTTTAAGAAGGTGAGAGATGAGATCATCATCCTCCACCACCAGGATTCGGCCCCTCATAGTTATCCTGTATTACTAATTTTCGTTTTTAATATATAAATTTAATTATAATTCTTAAATTCTTTTATTTAATTATTTAAACAAAATAAAACATTAAATCTTATAAATTATTCTTTTTCATGTTTATGATGAAGATCGGGGGTGTGAGGATGTGCATGCATCTCCTCCTCATGTACATGGAAATGGGCATGTTCACCCGATCCTTCGCCCTCATGTAAGTGGCGCAGGTCATGCCGGTGGCGATGCTCGTGCACGATCCGGTAGTGCCGGTGGAGATGGTTGTGGGTCTCCCGTGTGAGCAAGTACAGACCAGCAAGCATCAGAATCAGGGCAAGGAAAAAGAATATGCCGGGTGTATTCCGGAAGATCAGAAGGGAGAGGATCGCGCCAATGAAGGGTGCCGTGCTGAAATAACTACTCGTCCGAGTAGAACCGAGGCTTCGCAGGGACAGGATGAAGAGAATCGTGCTCAGTCCATAGGAAAAGAAACCCAGCAGGAGGGCGGGCGCCAGTGTCTCTGGAGGGGGAACCGAACCAGGAATGATCAGGGATCCTGCGAACAGTACTCCCCCTGCAAGAAATCCTTTCAGGGCTGCTATAACCAAAGGATCCTTTCCTGCAATGACGCAGGTCAGATTATTATCAATTCCCCAGAGCCCGGCGGCGGCAATGATTACCAGAGCTCCGGAAGAAAATCCTAGGGCCTCCATCCCATTCCAGGAGAGAAGAATAGAGCCAGCGACAAGCACTGCGATCGCACCCCATACCCGCCGAGTAATCTCCTCGTGGAAGAGCGCGTAGGCACCCAGTGCTGTAGCAACCAGCTCCACATTCAGAAGGAGGGATCCGGTGGAGGCAGAGGTGCGTTCCAGCCCGTATAGGAGAATTACCGGAGCAAGGATCCCTCCGAAGAAGATCCCTCCAAATAACCAGGGAAGATCTCCCCGTCTCATGGCCGCTTCCTTTCCTTTCCTCCCTCTTAACGCGAGAAAGGGAAGGATTCCGCACCCGCTACCCAAGTACAGTGAGGCCGCCAGGGGAAGGGGTGCGAGATTGGAGAGAAGGATCTTCGCAAACGGGGTGCTCGCCCCGAACAGGATCGCTGCACCGAGAGCAAAGAGTGCCGGGTGTACTCCTAGATCTCTTCCCATGATCGTTGGGATGTATATCCGGACGACCTATAAAAAGGCACCTTTGCTCCGACTTGTAAGACAAGGAGAGATCTTGGGAAATCCCGCCGCTCATTCCTTTCGCAACCGATAGCAATCGCGTAAGGTATCAGAACTGGAGACGGAGACCGACTCCTGCCTCTTCACCAGTGCGCCCATGTATCATGGCGCACTGTGATGTACGGGAAGTACAGTGGCAGGGGTGGAGAGATGGAACTCCGACTTCTTGTAGGAAGGTAAGGGTATCCCTCATCCGTTCTTCGGAAGGCTTGATGAGGTGGAATCCCCCTATGATGTCGCGTATCCGCGTCTCCCGGGTTACCTTCTGGGCATAGCTGATGATGTTGCAGAGACCGCTGTGGGCACAACCGGTGAGGAGGACAAGACCTTCCGGAGAGATGTACGCGAGTGCAATATCATCACGCAGGAGATCCTCTTTCCAGGTCCCATCCAGCATCTGCATCTGTCGCCCAGTATCCGTTTCCTTTTCAAACTCATGCACTCGGGGGATCTCTCCGAGATAGACAAGCTCATCGGTGAGGAGGAGTGGTTTTTCTGTCAGCTGGAGAGGGAGGTATTGTGCGACACGCTCCCGTGGAAGGGGAGATCCGACGTGCCGATCGGATCCCTTGGTACGGGGATAAAAGCAGTCCGGATGCCCGATCAGGGTGGGAATCCGATGGGGAATCTCTTCCCGTATTGCTTCATCCAGAAGGCATAGGTATGGATACAACCCTCCGGTATGATCCCGGTGTCCATGGGAGAGGACGATTATGTCGAGATCAAGGAGATCGATCTCCATTTTTACCGCGTTGGAGAGAAACGCTCCTGAGTACCCGCAGTCAAAGAGTATCTTCTTCTCCCCAATCTCCAGATACAGGGAGAAACCATGCTCCGCGGTATAGTACTTGTCCATGAGCACGGTATTGTCCATGAGCACGGTCACATTAAGCATCCAGATACCCTCTCTTCATTGAAAATTCACCCGCAGGAGGACGTATTCCTCGACTTTTGCCGGTTATTCCCTGTATTCTCTCTCTAGTCTACCCGAATTCCGGCTACCTTTGTCGAATCCCTTCAGAGAATCACTGCCTTGAGGATGCGGACCGGGGTTTTCGGGCGGTCGTTAGGGTCGGTGGAAACCTTCGCGATTGCGTCCACCACTTTCATCCCTTGAAACACTTCCCCAAATACCGGGTGCTTGCGATCCAGAAATGTGTTGTCCACAAGGTTGATGAAGAACTGGCTTCCCCCGGTATTCGGACCCGCATTGGCCATGGCGATTGTTCCGCACTCGTTCCGGTTCTTTGCAGTGAATTCATCCTTGATGGTATAACCCGGCCCTCCCCGTCCTGTTCCCTGAGGATCCCCTCCTTGGATCATAAAGCCTTTGATCACCCGGTGAAAGATGGTGTTGTTGTAGAATCCTTTTTTCACCAGTTTCTCAAAATTCCCTGCCGTGATGGGCATATCTTCTCGGAGCCGGAGGACGATCTCCCCCATGCTTGTCTCTAGATGTACGTCAGTCATAGGAATACAAGGGTCGGGCAGGTTCATCAGGGTGATGGTTTTCATTCATCATCATCCTGGTGCACCTTCTCCGCGTGCGGAAATGACATTCCGATGGTCGGGGACAAACCTTATGAATTACCTATCCTGTATATAGGTGGGGTGTTTGTCCATGTGTGGACGAGAATTCCGCGATATCGTAATGGGCCGTTATGCGGTGAAAAAATTTGATGGGAAAAAAATCCCTGAAGAACAGCTCCAGGAATTATTTGATTTGATCCGCTATGCACCTTCAGGTTTGAACTTTCAGCCCTGGAAGATAAAGGTGATAGCGGATGCAGAAACGAAAGAAAAACTCCTCCCCGTCTCTTGGAACCAGACCCAGATCACCACCTGTTCCCATCTTCTGGTATTTTGCGCAAACGAGCATCTGAAAGAGCAGGTCGAAAAGATCGCGGTAGAGATGAAGAAGGTTGGGATCGACCAGGAGAATATCGACAAGTACGTGAAACTTGCCAAGGATTTTCTGATCCACGTATTGCCTGAGCAGCGCAAAGTGTGGACCCAGCATAATGTCTTCCTTGCCCTTGCCACCGCCCTTTACGGTGCGGCGTCGCTTGGGATCGATTCCTGTCCCATGGGAGGGTTTGAACGGGATAAATACGCAAAAATTTTGAACCTTCCGCCGCACCTCATTCCTACGATGCTCTGCGCACTCGGCTACGCGGCCGATCAGCCAGCAAAGAAGGTGCGTCTTCCCCGCGAGGAGATCTTCTTCTGATTCTTCTCCTTTAAATCTTACTCTCTTCTTGGAGGGAGATCAGGGAAAGATCCATAATGGTATTCGGACAAGGGAATCCTGATAGGTGGGTATGAAGGGATACTTGTCCTCTCTCCGGTTCTGTCAGTTGAATCGCACATTGTTCGGGTGAATCCAGATTGATTTGACCATGTCTTTCTCACTTTCTTTGTTTTTGCCGCGAATGTTGTCGGTTATTTTCTGATGGATCCCTCCATTATACGGTCCCAACATAAAAAGGTTGCTTCCATAGTCATGCATTCCTATCGCCGTGATTGTAGGTCCATACCTTTTGAAAATGAGAAGTAATATAAGGATACCACCCACTCCTGCGGTGCGATGGCCTTTCTATTCTCCCGAAGGTCCCTATGATATCGTGAAATTTTCTAAGAATCGAAGCGTTTCTTCGAGTGACGTATTCGTTTCTGAAGTATCTATCTGGGATCATAAGGCAGAATTAAGTAATATCAGTAATAAGAATTATTCAAAAAGCTGTAAGGGAATCACGTGGATCGTTCTACTCTCTCTGATTTGAATTCAATTCATATAGGAAAGCTTCATACGAAGGATTATTTACGATTAATCGGAGTTCCTGAAATCCATCCGGCAACCAGTCCGTTCGATCCGGGATACGATCTGGAAACAGTGAGAAATCATCTCGAACAAAGCCATCATCTGATGTCCATTTTCAAGGTTTCCATGGCATGTTGGATGATTGCTGATGAGAATATTACGCGTTTAAAAATTGCCGCAGCGAAGAAATATAATGTCCCTACTACTACGGGTGGAGGACCTTTTGAGATTGCCTATGTACAAGGAAAACTCACCCAGTATTTAGATCTAGTCGCCGATTTTGGATTCACTCGCATCGAGTGTGGTGAGGGATTCACCGATATTTCATTGAATGCCCGAGATATCGTTCAGATGGCGAATGATAGAAACCTAGAGGTACAATTTGAGTTGGGAAAGAAACATGCAGGGGCTTTTACCAAGGACGCAGTACAAGCTTTAATTGATCAAGGAAAAAAATGGCTTGATGCAGGTGCTCTTCAACTGGTCGTCGAGGCGCGGGAGAGTGCTAAAGGGGTAGGACTGTTCAACGAGAAGGGTATACTGAACACTTCCTTTGCAGATCGTTTTGCCAAGGCATTCGGTCACGATGTTGTAATGTTTGAGGCACCCAACAAAACGAGTCAATTTGCCTTGCTGGATCATTTCGGTCGGGAAGTTCATCTCTGTAATATCCGACTCGAAGAAGTTCTCCGTGTGGAGATCTACCGGAGAGGGTTGCACTCAGATGCATTTGGTAAAGAAAATCTACGTCCTCAAATTCATGAGTAATCCGGGTTTCATGGAGAAGGCCGATTATGAACAAACCATCCTTCGTGATTGATTGCTTTCCTGAATGTGGTTCTAAGTATAAAAAAGGGTATGCCGTGGTTGCTATCGATGTAATACGCGCAACCACAACAGCAATAACCGCAGTTGCAAGTGGAAGAAAATGTTTTTTTGCCCCATCAATCGAGAAAGCGTTCTCTCTGGCAGAAAGGATGGGTGACCCGTTATTGGTAGGGGAGTTGGGGGGCAGCATGCCATATGGATTTGATCTGAACAATAGCCCAGCAGAAATCGCTCAGCGGGCTGATACCGCACGACCCATGATTCTTCTATCAACATCCGGGACACAACTCATTCACAATACCCAGGAATGTGAGGTGAGCTATGTGGCATGTTTCCGGAATTACCAGGCAATGATCACCCAACTCAGAGAACACCATAAGCATATCGCGCTTCTCGGAGCTGGTACAAGAGGAGAATTCCGTGAGGAAGATCAGATGTGCTGTGCCTGGATAGGTGATGGCCTTATGAAAGCATCTTTTGAGCCAGAAAATAGCAGAACATTTGAAATCATCAATCAGTGGAGGAATGCGCCTGTTGAGGCATGCACCCAGGGCAGAAGTGCCGAATATCTTCGGAAAAGCGGCCAAATAAGGGATTTACAGTTTATCATCAGCCACCTAAACGACCTGAATTCTGTTTTTTTGGTCAATAATGACGAGATCATTGAGATACCCCTTTCACGGTATGACGAAATTGAAAGCTGAGAGTGGAAATCGAGTCCTGCTGGACGCGGACACGTCAGTCCCTGTGGTTATTTTAAAATCAAATCATCATAGTAGTCTTTGTATCGCGCGAAGTCTAGGAAGATTGGGTGTTGACGTCTATAATATCGATTCAGATCCATTAGCACCAAGCTTTTATTCTCGATATTCTAAGGGAAAATTTATCTTGGATATCGATATGACCTCATCAGAGGACATGGTTCACTACTTGTTGGATGTTGCTCAAAAAATTGGAACCCGATCTATTCTGATCCCCACGTATGATGAGGGCGCTATATTTCTTACAGATCATGCAGAAGAACTTGGCGAGTGGTATATCTTCCCCCATCTCTCGCCACAATTGGTTCGAGCGCTTACGAGCAAGAAGGAGATGTATCTCCTCGCAAAAAAGCATGCCATTCCCACTCCAGAAACATACTTTCCTCAATCGAAAGATGATTTGGAAAAATTTCTTGAATATGCGACTTTTCCGATATTGTTGAAAGGAATTTACGGGAACAAGTTGGGGCTTCGAACAGGCAAGAAAATGGTCATCGCTACAACGAGAGAAGATCTCGTTGATCTGTATGACCAGATGGAGGATCCCTCTAATCCCAACCTTATGCTGCAGGAATATATTCCGGGTGGTGACGATTCAGTCTGGATGTTCAATGGCTATTTTAACGAGAGATCCGAATGTCTTTTCGCAATCACAGGAAGGAAAATCCGGCAGGCACCACCCTACGCGGGAGTTAGTTCACTTGCCATTTGCAGTCGAAATGACACGATTATTGAAACTACTACAAGCCTGATGCAGAGTCTTGGGTACAGAGGGATTCTTGACATTGGATATCGATATGATCAGCGTGATGAGAAGTATAAAGTGCTGGATATTAATCCGCGTATCGGATGTTCATTCCGACTCTTTGTTGGAGACAACGGATCTGACGTCGCCTGCGCCGAATATCTGGATCTGACCGGACAAAAAGTACCACCAACGAACATGATTGAAGGGCGGAAATGGTTGGTGGAGGATTTAGATCTCGTCTCAAGTATCCGATATTGGCTTGATAAGAAGATGACATTCAGACAATGGGTGAGATCATATCGGGGTGTTCAGGAAACTGTTTGGTTTGCAAAAGACGATCCACTTCCCTTTTTCATCATGTGTGCAAATTTTCCACGGAATGTGATTGGTCGGAAAATAAGGACCTGTCCCTCCTCATAAAATCAGTAAAATCCTTTCATGTTCTTCCGATTTTCCTCCCGTAGCATGTCTAAACTTGTGAAGAGCCCATTACTCTTCCTGGTAATATGAGGATTTCTCTCCTAAGGCCACTGAATAGACATCTTTCATTACAGTGATAAGCCCAAACTCAAACATCACTCCAACGATCGATTTTTATACCAGGTAATCGTTTCTTGTAAACCACGTTGGAGGGTAAACTGTGGTAGGTATCCTAGATCTCTTTTTGCTGCGGAGATATCGGCGAGAGAATCACGTATATCTCCAGGACGGACTGGTTTGTAGATGGGTTGAATATTGAAAGATATTTCATTCATCATGAGCGATGCCAGTTTTTTCAGGTCAATTCGTTCACCATAGGCAATATTATAGATT
>JAJRCP010000153.1 GCA_028678885.1 Methanomicrobiales archaeon | reverse complement strand
GGAGAGAAGGCGAGGTCCCAACAGCCGCGCCAGCTCCTGCTCGGGGGTTTTCTCTGCCATACGTTACACCTGCTTCTCCTTCTTGAGCGGTTCAATAATCACTCGATCAGCATAGATGCGGGCATTTTTCAAAATGATACGGACCCCATGGGTTACCAGCGGTAAATCGCCGCCGGATAGCACCGGAAGAGTCCCTGCATCGCTGTTCACGGTTGCCTCGCTCCAGCGGGTAACAACCGGATGCTCTCGGGAAAGGAGAAAGCTTCTGAGTCCATCCAGATCTGCCGCGTCCTGTTCGGTGGCGATACTCCCGAAGATCTGAGACGGTATGTACGGCTTCAGTTTATCCTTAATATCGGCAGGCAACCAGACGATGGATTCGTACCCTCCATCGGCAATCAGGAACTTTGGGGAGCGCATATACTCAAGAGATATCCCATGAAATCCATCGACCTGCCTTCCTCCCGCGGTGGAGTCAGCCATAGTCGAGAACGGAAGTCCATTCACGGTCAACCCCTGAAATCCTCTATGGACGATTCCGAATCCCTCCACTTCAGGAATATAGAAGGCGATCCCTTCAAAGCATCCACATGATGTATGGGGATATCCAAAGGCGCTGTACAGCCAGATGCGCTCCACCTCTCCCAGAGACTTCTTGCATGCATTTTCATTCACACCCGCATATTCCCCCTTCACTGGATCCAGGCAAGATCCCTTCGCGATAGTGAAGATGGGTCCCTCCGGATCGATACTTGCCGCAGCTTTTCCGTCAAACCAGCTGATAGCCCCACAATTCGCATACCGTTGTGGAGTGATCACACACACATGAGTGGGCGCAAAAGACTGACAGAGGGCGCATCCGTAAAAGGAATCCACTTCCTCATCGGTGAGCCCTCTCGCCCGGGCATCCCTAGCCTCATACGTGGAAAGCGCCATCGCATAGGGTTTTTTTATCGCTTCCGCATCGGTCAGGAATGTAACCTGCATACGTTCAATAATAGGAAGCTCGCTCTTGAACAGTTCGATGAGCACTTTTCCCAGCAGCTGCAGCGAGGTGAATCCTTTTTTGAAGGACTTTTTAGATAACCTGATCCAGATATCATACCGCTGGTTCAGATGCATTAGTCCCTGGATATAGTTTGAATATTCATGGATGCGACGCTCCACCACCCCCTCAAGATTTTCTTCCAATTTGGTACCTGATATCTCAATTAGAATTCCCAGTGGATAGGATCCTCCTTCTTTCATTTCCCCGAGATCCGGACCAAGAACGCGGATTGCTCCATCCTGGACTTCCTCGGGCGAGCGGACCTGTACCAGTTCAAATTTTTCCTTAACATCGGGTCCCCCCATTTCCAGGTGCATATCTTTCCTGCGAATCCGTTCCCCTTCGTGAACGAGCCCTACTTCAACCGGAATCTCATCGAACATTTTCTCACTCCTCCAGATTTTCTATGATGGAGCGAAGGGTCGTCACCCAGTCTCGCAGGGAAAGGTTGGAGAGAGACCAGCTCGCCTGAGGATGATACACATTATCAAGAGTCATCGTCTTCACGGCAGGAGCGAAGTGTTTCAGACCTGACAGTACTGTCTGGGTTAGATAATAAGGGAGACCTGCAAACATTGCGAGGTCATGAGGGCCTTTCCCATCAACTCCCTTCCAGAGTGGGTCTGCGAGCCGCTGTGCGATATCCACCGCTGCCATCTGTCGGTCGGGAGTTAGGTCTCTTTCAAGAAGATCCTTTCCGACCTGGGCGGTTGCTACAACCGGTATGCCTCCCTTTTGGGCGAGGAGAACCAGATAGTCGATCAGTTTGCGATCATCCACCTCGATTTCCGCGGACAGACTACCAACTATTAGCAGGGGATGACGGGCACGGCGGATGATCGCGTCCGCAACTTCTGCTTTGGTGATCACCGATGCGCGTCGTGGACCGGCGACCTCAGCGATCATCCAGGGATCAGTACTTCCCATCAGCGCACTCCCTTCTTTTCCCTTATCTGAGAGGAGAGGAGAGTCGGATCAGGGATGGAGTGCTCGGACCATCCGCTCTCCCTCAATATGTTCAGGACGTCGCTTTTCATGGTGAGCGGGATATCTGCAACCGTCCGAACCAGAAGGGGAATATCCGATGGAAGAGTGCCCATGTAGCGTTTGTGCAGGTCTATGTAGTGATTGAGCTTTATCGCGCGACCCTTGCTGGTATCATTGGGCCTCATGCACAGCTTTGCCACCATTACTGCCGCCTCTTCCTTTGTTTCTGCGGCCACAAACAGGTGCTCGGGGACCGGGCCAACGTACACGCGTTCACCGCTGCGGGCGTCAAAGACCGACCAATCCTCTTTTTTATCTGCTCTTCCCAGCAGCATGCGGCGGTACTTGGAACCGTGAGGTCCTACCACCACCGGTATTCCCAGACGCCAGAATCCGCTAGCGATAGCCGCAGCCTTCTGTGACATCGCTCCCCACGCGACTCCTACTGCGCCTACTCGGTTATAGACATAATCCGCGATTTCTTCGTAATTTGCACGAAGATTTCTTCGGGCAAAGATGCTGGCGATCTTCACTGCTGCACCGGCAATGTGGGCGTTGGAGACACACGATCCCACATTGAGAAGTCCCCCCGCTTCAAAAGAGCCAGGATACATCTCGTAAGGAGTGTGCCCTTCGTCATCTCGGTACATGGCAGCGGACATGGCTGCGCATCCGGATGTGACCACAATATAGCGGCGATGGGCAAATTCCATGCACATCTCTGCAACTTCCCGGCCCCCTTTTGGGTAGTTTGCACATCCAACGAATGCTACCACCCCGGGAATCTCACCGAGGACGATAGGGCCGCCCACCTGGCGGATCTCAACATCCTGGATCGCACCCCTTCCTGCACGGACAGTAAAGGTCTCTTCCTTTATCTGCTTCTGTGCGGCGGCACATATCACCGAATGAATTGGAATACCCTGCGGGCAGGCATGTTCGCAGCGTCCGCACCCTACGCACTCATCATACATCTCATTCAGAAGAGAGAATTTCCCTTTTGCAGCCGCCTTCATCGCATCTGGGATGGCCAGGTCATTCGGGCAGGATCGCCGGCAGAGTTTGCACTGTGTGCATTCTCCGGCTTTCTCTGTAATCATGTCGGTGGAAGGTAAAACCTTAAAATGACTCCTTTCGGGAGCCACCTCAAGTACAGTCTGTACTGCAACCTGGGCGGCTTTCACTGAATCGAGAATCAGGGCACCAGAGGCCTTTCCTGCCACCAGATCGGCTACAATTTCCTCTGCACCATCCCCGGACCTGTCCGGAAGCCCTGCGCAATTCTTCGGACTGGTGGCGATGACAGGAGTCCGCATCTTCTGGGCTTCAAGCAGAGTATCAGCACGGATGCATTGCTCGTCCATCACTACAACATCGGGAATTCCACTGCGCAGGTAACGCAGTTGCCACGAGATAGGACCAATGATTTTAGCGGATGGGGAGTATCTGGTCATATCAGTTGCAGTACAGCAGATTCCGGTCACCTCCACATCAGAGGAGAGGCCATTGTGTTCCAGATAATCGATAATATCGATGGATGGAAGGACGTTATGCCCCACTACAAGGATGACAGGCTTTTTCTGGTCGACCGTCCCCATCCCCAGCTGGACAAGAGGAGCCTCAGGATCTGCACGCGGGAAACCGAACGCAGACACCTGGGCGATGTCTGCCACCTCCATAGCTACCTGGTCGATCATACCCGCGTGCAAGACCTTGGATTCGAAGTCAAGATTGTTTGCCTCCATCCCGGTATGGGTGGCGGCAAGGAGTTGAGTTACCTCGGTCTCCAGATACTCCAGGACTTCCTCCAGGTCACCTATGGTACGGGGCCGGATACCACAGACCAGGCGGATTATTGGCGCTTCGACTTCCACATTATGCCCCCCCACATCTATGGGCTTCTGGTGACCGTTCCTTTCCAGGATCCGATCTACCAGCTCGCGGGCATGGGAAAGATGGGTTGCTGCTCCAATAGAGGAAGCGAGCAGAACCATCCTCGATTGCTGGGCCGGCATATCAATACCGCAAGCCCCTCGCTTATCTCCGGTGAGGTCGCATTTACCATACGTGCACAGGCAGCAGAGGTCACAGAAAGGCATATAGAAGGGACGATACCTCTGAAGAAGAGTGAGATCCCAGTTCCGAAGGGAGGCAAGGGAAGGAAAGGGTGTCGGACCCACAGGATCTGTCCATCCTTCTTCTTCAATCCTGCCAATGGAGATATCCAGGTCTCGGATCTTTCCAAGGGAGGTATTCAATTCTTTGATAGCAAAATGCATCCCCTTCTTGCTCACGACTGGCACCCACCAATGTTCAACAATACTTCTTAAAATCCGACCTTAATGCTTTCTTTATTGACATAGGATGTGGCGAAATGATCAAAGATATCCAGCTCTTACTAGTATTTCCTGAACAGAAATGAAGCCCGGAGAATTGGAGGGGATTTCAAGCAGGGAGCGTCCTTCAATCACAAACTCCTCAATCAGGGGATCGCATGCGATCTTTCCAAGATAGCGGGTATGACTAACTTCCGATGCCCGTGGGACGAGGTCATCGGAAAAGCGGTGCCCACCGACCAGGGAGAAAATCCCGATCTCGATTTTTACTTCAGTTGCTATGCGATATGCCCGACGCACATGGTCGAACGATTTCTTGGAGGGACCAACAATGTCGAATGCTTCATCGACATGGGTGGTGATCCTGCGGTTCAGATGTTCGAGGCCGGCTGGTGAATCGATGAGCACATATTGATAGGTCTTTAGAATAGAGCCCAGTGCATTCTTGAGTGCCGCGTCTGGCAGACAATAACATCCTTCCACCCATTTCGTACCAACTGCAAGAAGATCGAAATCTGTCCCTTCATAGAGACCCTGTTCCCAAATCCGGGTCTCTATCCGCTGTGAAGGTGCGATTCCCACCTTTGTCCCACCCTCCTCAAGAAATGTTCTGACAAGGAGTT
>JAJRCP010000152.1 GCA_028678885.1 Methanomicrobiales archaeon | reverse complement strand
GGCGGAGAATAAAGAGGGAGCGGTCGGTATGGTACAGTACATTTTCTGCCTGACTTCCCAAAAAAATTCTCTGAAGAAAGCCCTTTCCCTGGGATCCCATCAAAATGAATGCAATATCCGGTGACTGACTCCGGGCCGTGATCTCAATCCAGGGTGTCCCGATCACTACTTCCCCTCGGACATGCGGCACCCCCTGGTCAAGTAAAATCTTTTTGTAGTGGCGAATGATCTCTTTCCGCTTGTCAAGGGCATGCGGATCTGCGAGGGCATCAACCGGGTGGATCACGTGAAGTAGCTGTATCTCTTCCACTCCGATTTTGGTGAGCTCTTTTCCTGCAGGAAGCAGCACCTCCGTGCTCTCCTCGATATCAACTGGAAACAGTACGCGCAGTCCTCCTCCCATCTGAAGAGATCTATTCCGCACACCTTTAATAGCTATATGGCCTGTTTAGGACTCCTAATAAAAAGAAAAAACAAAGTTGCATATAATATCCGTATCTTAAGGGATGGGCATGGTAACGTGCGTATTCTTGAAAAAAGCGCAGGTTTCAATACGAAGCATACCAAATTTTTGAGAACCATAATAGCGGGTGAAAAAGTTCGAAGGGTTCCACTCATATCCTTTACTATAAAAAGGGAACGATAGGGGATCCTGGCCTTTGGAGCGACTCTTATACCTGATGGAAACGCTCGTCTTCCTGATTTTTGGCTATTGTGGAACGAAGACTGAAAGGAATACATCAGATATGCATTATTATGTTTTAACCATGGATATCTTTGGAATGGGATCCTATCAAAAAGAAAATTTTACTGGAATTCCATATCCGACTGAAACTATCCCTCCTGATCGCCGCTTTCTCTCTTGAAAAAGAGATTGCAGTGGCAATGCCCTTCATTTGCGATCTCGTCCCCATGATAGGTGCATGGACAGATGAGGATCTTATCTTTCTCTCGCTCCCCAGTCCGGACCCGGCAGGGGCAGTATTGCTCCCCGGTTCTTTCTTTTATCCGCGCAAGTCCTCGTAGAACGATATTCAGTTGCTTTTCGTTCGGGTTCAGGATGAATCCATGTGCATGAGCATACTCTTCCGCCCATTTTTTAATGCGCTTGACCTCTGCCTCATCAGGAGGTGCCTTTGTAGCTACTGCCATCTGTCTCTCTCCTCCTCAACTATATTGTCGTTATTCACCCTTGTGAACGGGATTTTCTGCGGGAGCACCAGCTGGTTCACCTGATCCCTCCCTAGGAATAACCACCCATGTAATCAGGTAGGCAAGGATCCCTGCCCCGATGGATAGAACGGTGGCAACGATCCAGATCAACCGTATGACAATGGGGTCGACATCCAAGTATTCTCCGATACCTCCGCACACTCCGGCAATCATACGATTTTTTCCCGATCGATACAGCGTCTTCATTTCTGATGAAGATATGGAAAGGATTAGATAATTAATAACTCTTTTGTCCTCCGGTTGTAGGGAAAGTTCGGCCCTCCGGGCATACCTGGAAAGGTAATTATATCTTTCTTGGGGGTGTGATCATTGCCGTAGGAATACAATGCACGGAAAAAGGGAACAGTTGGAGCAGGAAAAAAAGGTCCATGATTTTCTGGAGCTGCGGGACCGGATCCAGGAACTGATGTTGTATTATCCACGGGACACTACACTAAACACCCTTCTAGAGACCTTGGAGTGGTCCCTTCATCGGATGCAGAAAATACCTGACAAAGGATCCGGAAAGCATTCTTTGGTAAGGGGAGGGGAGTGAAGTCCTATGCTCGTGGGATTGATATCCGACACCCATGACGCGATACCGCTGATTCAGGTGGCAGTCAAGGAACTGAACCGGCGCAAGGTAACACTGGTTCTGCACGCTGGAGATTTTGTTGCACCGTTTGTTGTCCGTGAACTGCAGAAATTGGATGCGCCATTCCTGGGGGTGTTTGGGAATAATGATGGAGATCATGAGCTTCTGAAAAAACGGGTGGCCGAGAAGAAGGATTGCATGATTCGGGATACGTTTGCAACTACCTCATTCGGGGGAGCCACCATGGCTGTGCTCCATGGTACTGAAAGAGAGCTCCTGGATGCGCTGGTACGTGGAGAGATCTTTGATCTTGTGCTCTATGGTCACACTCATCGAAAGGAGATTGCAAGACGGGGAATAACTCTACTCGTGAATCCCGGAGAAGTATGCGGGTATCTTACGGGAGATCCCACTATGGCCGTTTTCGATACAGAAACGCGGGAGGCCGAGCTCATCGATCTGTGAGTATTTCCGTCTTGTATCCGGAATTAAGGAGGATCGGAAAATTCAAACCGGAAACACGGTCAATGAATTTCGAATCATGTCCCCGTCAGTGTGAGGTGGTCAATGGATGGGTCTTACCGACCTACCATGTTACGTACCGGTTTGAAAAAATCTGGAAATGCTGAGATTCATCTATTAAATACTAAAACAAGAAAGGACTGGAATATTAACCCTCGTAGCATTAACTTTATCTGGTCAGGCCGAGTCAGATGAGAGGGACCTCAAATCCGATAAAGAGCACCAAAACCGGAATAGGTGCAACTCCAAGGATAATGGGTACCAGGGTAACAGCAAGAATAACGATACCGAGACCGGTGACCGGTACACCGCTCTCAACTGGATAGATTGCACAGGGCTCTTCTCTCATGCAATTCTCTCCCGGAATGGAAAATTCTTGCCTTCACTCCTTATGGCTTTCCCGGAAGAGGGCTTGGGCTTCTCTTGGGGTAATTGCGTACGTCTTCATGGTCTCGAAGGCAATAATTCGATAGATGGTTATCGCATCATCGATCTTTCGTTTATGATCGCCCCGAACATGCCTGCGAACTTCCCTCAAATCCCTGATTACACAGTGAATATTCTTCAGTGTGCACAACGCGCTTTCCTTTGTCCCTATCTCAATGATGGGGCGCGAACTTTTCTGGACAATTCTTTCCTTAGGGGTTCATGAGTGCTTTCCTC
>JAJRCP010000151.1 GCA_028678885.1 Methanomicrobiales archaeon | reverse complement strand
TCTCTGCCTGTCGGTCCCGCCATCCTGTTTTGGAGGGTTTCAGTTATATCAAAAGCAAGCTTCCGCAGATCTTCCCCTCCTGTTTTCCAGAGTTCTTCCAGCCGGGGAAGCAAATCGAGAAGTCCAAGCATCCCTCTCCGTGTCTCTCGGGGGATATACGTTGCGGCGAAGAAAGGCTGTTTTTCCGCTGTCATGATGATGGTAAGGGGCCACCCCCCTCTTCCGGTCATCAGCTGGCAGACCTCCATATAGATCTTATCGATATCGGGGCGTTCTTCCCGGTCTACTTTCACCGATATGAATGCCCGATTGAGCAGGACTGCGATGTCCGGATCCTCAAAGGATTCATGGGCCATCACGTGACACCAGTGGCAGGTTAAATAACCGATAGAGACAAAAACTGGTTTATTCTCCCGCTTCGCCCGCAGGAATGCTTCGTCTCCCCATGGATACCAGTCGACGGGATTGCCGGCATGCTCTAAAAGATATGGACTTTTTTCGCGGATGAGCCGATTTGTTTTCGGCGGCTGTTTGATCATTTTACTTTTCCCGTCCTTAGTAAATTCACAATCGCAAAAATAGAATCGGGGAGATGATTACTTAAACAGGACTATTGTATCAACGATCTTGTAGCTGATGCCGTTAATTGTAACCGTTACTTCGACACGGTTTACACCGCGGTCTCCTTGTATTTTAAATATATCCCCTGTGGAGATCTGCCCTTCTTCGTTTGTTTTCGAATAGATAAGTACTCTCTTTGTAGCAGTGGTTATACGGACATCAATTCTCTGAAGAAGGATCTGACTCATTCCCCCATTGTACTGAATAAAAATGGTCCTGGTGACATCGTTCCACGTTATTCCCACGTTTGTATCAAAACCGGCTGGAACGGTGACAGTAGGGCCAGGGGTCAGCGACGGAACCGGGGACGTGGTGGGAGGAGGAATGGTAGAAGTTGGAGCGGTTGTTGATTGAGAAGTCGTTTGAGTTGGGGTGGGAGTGATTGGCGGTGTGGGAGTGCTACATCCTGAACCGAGTAGGACTCCAATTATCAGGCAAAAGAGCATTATGGGGATCAGCGGTTTCATGAGTACAGGTAGTATGATGCATTATTTGAGACTTGTCATAATCGGAAAGGTCAAAAATAATCCTGTATTCTTGTAATCCAAGCCTTAAAATCTCTCTGATTATGGGTTAATAAACCCTGCCACAGGATGCAGAAACCAAGGTCTTGAAAAAGAGGGGCGTTCTGAGGAAGGGTTACAGTAAACATGTCGGAATCAATCCAATTAAAAGTATTCGGTTATCGAAATTACATCAAAAAGATCTCTGTTTCACCAGGAATGCTACGTTGAATATCTCCGAGTGCATTGCTTTAACACCTTGATGACGAGGAGGTTCTGGCGAGGAACAGCTGGGATCGGTGGGGAAGAGAGAACAGCGATACACCAACGGTTGATATTCACGAGGTGAGATTGAGGCATTCTATATAACGAAAATTTCATTATAACATATATCGATGGAATATATTAATTTCCGTAATCGTTCTAGATACCCATGGGATATCGAGTCCGCCAAAGGTAATCCGGAATATTGTAACGTGTCAGGAAAAGAACGTACGTTCTCCATTCCCTTTTTAACTAACGCTGACCAGGGAAAAGCAGATGGATAAGATCAATACAGATACTGCTTGGATTCGGGAAATGTACTGCAGGAATGGTCTTACTGCCGGAATCATCACTTACTTCCGGAACATCATCTGCACACATTACCGGATATATGGAAGGACTTTTCCCTGGAGAGAGACAGATGATCCATACCGGATTCTTGTCTCCGAGTTTATGCTCCAGCAGACCCAGGTGAAAAGGGTCCAGGAACGATATATTCCTTTCCTTGAGCAATTTCCGGATTTTTTCCACCTCTCTTCCACAACGATCCCTGAAGTGCTGCGGGCCTGGAAAGGACTTGGATACAACCGAAGAGCTCTTGCCCTACGGCAGACTGCTCAGATCGTAGTCAGGGATTATAGAGGTATGCTCCCAGTGGAAGAGCATGAGATCCAGGCTCTTCCAGGAATCGGAAAAGCAACGACAGCAGCTCTCATGGTATTTACTTCCCGGCAACCCTCTTTATTGCTCGAAACAAATATCAGAACTGTCTATATTCATTTCTTTTTTCCGGATAGAGAGAGAGTGAAAGATACCGAGCTGCACCCTCTTATCGAGAAGACCCAATCATGGAGGCATCCCCGTGAATGGTATTATGGCCTCATTGATTGTGTAGCAGATATGGTATAGGTAAACTGTATAGAAAAGAGAATTGAAGTTATTTTCCTAGAGGAGTTCGTGAGTTCGAATCTCACCCCATGCATCCTCTCTATCTCAATTCTTTGGGTAAAATAAATTATGAAAAAGTAAGTTGTCCCCAACTAAAAGCAATTGCCTTAGAATCATAACCTAAAGGTAGAGCGTGGTCCCCTAAAATTTTTACATCCCGAGTAACAACTCCTCCTGCGGGTACGGTTCCGAAATATATAGTTTGGCGGGCGATTTCACTATTTCCGTAATTAAAAATACATT
>JAJRCP010000015.1 GCA_028678885.1 Methanomicrobiales archaeon | reverse complement strand
GTGCTTGGAGTGTCCCTTCCAGAGATCCGTCCCCGATCACCACTGGTGGGTATCCTTTCTCTTCCATTGCGGCAGCGGTAACTTTTCCAATAGCGAGGAGAAGGAGATCCGGTCGGTTCTTCCATACCGCTGCACGAAAAGATCCCGCACTGGTAAAGAGAAGTGCCTGAGCTGTCTGGAGTTCCAGAGGTTTCCCTGTTGGCAGAAGCCGGTAGCAGCGGACTTCCTCCGGGATCCCTCCCGCATCCCTTATCATGGATAGCAGAGCGAGATTGGGCACATCTGCCCGTGGGATCATAATCCGTTTTCCCACTATCCAACTTCCCAGGTACGACACAAAATCCCGTGAATAGAAGGATGGTAGGGTCTCTGTATCTCGGTGCCAGGACGAAAGGGTCCGGGCTGTTTCAGGTCCGATAGCGATCACCCGGGGCCAAGTATGAATGAGGGGGCCCAGTAACATGGCCGGTAGAGCGCTGCTGAAGAAAAGACAGTCATACAACTCCCGGTTAATCGCCTCTACACATTCCTTCACCCGGTCCCAGAGGATCTCTGTGCGGAGAGGAGAGACCGAGTAACAGGTATGACCGTACAGGCTGCACATCGCTGCATCTTTGTCCCCTTTCTCCGCTAACCGGGTGATGGCCAGAATCATTAGAGAATGTATATTCCCTGTGCTTTATGATCATATCGTTCCAGACCTTTGCCCTTGGCATTCCATTCCGATTTGATGCCACGGAATGATGCACATATCATGACCAAGCAGTAGATTTTCACCTCATACCTTTCCTCGGACGCAACTACGGAAACGGCCATATTATATATACTACTCATTTCCACGCGTACCAGGAAGGATGCAGGCATACTGGTTCGACTGGTTCATCGAAACGGGGGATAAACCCGGTAAGCTGCAAGATCTAATGGAATGGGTAGAGCTGCAAAAGGATCCATGGACCTACAATTTTACTTTCATGCCCCGAGACCGTTCCAGGATCTGCTCCTGATCTGCCGGGAAATGCAAAATATCATTCCCTTGATGGCCGATGCGACCAAGCCTGGATCCTATGCATCCTTTGTTGAGATAGTTGATCCCCCCATCAGGATGTTGCACATCCGGAACAGGCAGAAATCGCACTCCGGAATCGGATATTTCTTCGACCTGGTGGACTACTTGTTCCAATGTTGAAAACAGCATGCGTGGATAGCACACGCCCGCCAGAAGTTGTGTTTCAGGAAACCGTGGATTTGATACGGCATGTCTATGGGATCCGGCAAATGTATTGGCTTTCACCGTATTTTCCTGATCATGCTGCCGAAGTCATCAAATAATAAAACTCCTATTCACTGATACATGAACAGAGTTATTTTTAACCCGTTTACGATGGTCATGCTTATCATCCTCATTGGTCTCTTCCTTATAGTCCTTCCCCTCCTTTTCCTGAGTCTGATCGGAACGACCTTCGTTAAACTGGGATTTACCTATCACGAGGTGATTTTTATCCTGTTCCTCACCCTTGTCGGGAGTTTTATCAATATTCCTCTCCGTACGATCAGAGGTGGGCCTGCGCATGTGCGAGAGGAGGAATATTCGATGTTTGGAATGCTGTACCATATACGTGAGATAACTCCGAAGACGACGATTGCAATCAACGTGGGAGGTGCGATCATTCCCATCTCTATATCGGCTTATCTCATCTATAATTCAATAATAAAACTCGATCCGATAATTGTTCCCCTCGCGTTTATCGGCGTGATTATCGTGAGCGTAATTGTGAAGCAGGTCGCTCGTCCTATCCGTGGTCTGGGGATTGTCACACCCTTCTTTATCCCCCCACTTGCCGCACTGGCATGCGGGCTGCTCCTCTCTACTCTTACTTCGGAGACAATCGCCGCTGCCATTATTGCGTACATCAGCGGTACTCTCGGCACACTTTTAGGGGCAGACATCGCAAACCTTCCCCGGATAAAAGAACTGGGTGCCCCCCTGGTCAGCATAGGGGGTGCAGGGACGTTCGATGGGGTATTCCTAAGCGGGATCATCGCAGCCTTTCTCGCTTAACGAGAGAGATCGATCGATTCTCAGTCATTTTCTTTGAGAATACGTGTATTGGTAACCTTCAGATATCGATAACGGAGAACCAGTGTTGGAGAATCTACCAATCCCCAGGGATTTCTCTATCTTTTCGCAGAATTCCTGAAACCTTGGATTCCTCGGGTCACTCATTTCATTTTTTAAAGAGGAAAGTAGCCCGGAGCAGATTCGAACTGCTGTCGCGGGATCCAGAGTCCCGCATGATTGACCGCTACACTACCGGGCTATTCTCTTATGCGTTCTTTGTAAGGATTTATTAATTTGATGGAGGCGGAAATTTTTCTCATCTTCCGCGAGGACATTTCTCGCACACGGTGCAGACCTCACGAACCGGGTGAATTACCGTTCCTCCTTCACAGAAGGGAGAGATATCATCCACGTCACGGATATAGTAGATATGAGGAATAAGTGATATGTGGGTGTATGACCCAATTTCGAGCGAAAGCCGCTCTGCGATCCATTGCTGGAGACGTACAAGGGCATACATGTTCGGACCGGCAGCGCTGAGCATGTCGTTACTGCGGAAGACCACTTTCATATGGAGATGATTGTCGCGGAGAATACACTGCACCAGCTGAAGGCAGGGGCAGTCATCCAGCTGTTCATCCACCACCGGATTCCAAGTGATGGCAAGAGCCCGTCGGCTGGCCGGGGATTTCTCTAACTTTTCGATAATATAGTCGATCTGGTTTATATGAACATCTTTTCCTTCACTTGAGAGCCGTTCACCCCAGTCAAATAGCCGGGTGTGATAGTCATATTCGAATTCTGAGGCTGTCCCGTGAATGAGATCCTCGGCATACTTTTCTAGGAATTTCTGCTGAAACCGTGAATGCGGGCTGACCATTGGTGTGGTGAGGGGGTGGTCAATCCGAAGGGAGATCTCCTCGGATTCGATGGTCGCCTCTTCATCTTCGGTCTCCAGTACCCACCCTTTCTCAAGGATAGCCTTAATCACCAGTTCATGAGCTTTCGCGAGAGTGGGTGCCCGGATCGTTCGCATTCAAAGAAATTGGAAATAGGTGGATAAAGGAGTGTCGACTTGGGATTTGATCGCAAATTTTTACACATTGATAATTCTATTTAGAGAAATCCGATATAATAAATAAATGTCCGTCAATGCTCAATATCGTTCATCGACTACCTTTTTTCTTCCCAGACAACTATGCGCTGGTATTCTGAAGACCAATGGAATGGACTCTGAACAAAAAAATCGCTCCATGGAGTATTAATAACACAGAATAAGCCTTATTTCTCCAAAAAACCTTATTTTATGCGTATTTTACTTAAATATATCGGCCGATCAACCACAAAACATATATTACGCAGTCTCCTAATACTGGTTATATTCCGTTAATTCGGGATATAGAGCATGGTGAAGCCGTTTTCGGCATATGTCGAACACGGACATCTACTCCAAAACATAAGGAGGATTTGAATGAAGAGTAAGAGTAGGATAATGGTCATTACCTTAATGATGATCCTTGTCGGGGTAGCCCTTGTAGGCCCAGTTGCTGCAAGGGATTGTGCGAACCCTCAGATTATCGCTAGTGGTGATACCATTTATGCATATGAACGACATCTTGACCTTTCAACGTTGTTTGGCACTACCGGTAGTGGCACTCTTGGCTATTTTACGGACCTGACCAAACCCGCTGCGTTTGAAATTGCAGTTGCTAATATATCGAACTTCGATGTATCAAACAAAGCGG
>JAJRCP010000150.1 GCA_028678885.1 Methanomicrobiales archaeon | reverse complement strand
TTTGGAAATTTAGGTGAAACCCTAGGATGGTTTCACCCCATTGAGTTCTTGGGAATCACCTGGAACCGGGTAGAGGCCATGGTTCCATTACTCATTCTCGCCATCGCAATCGGGATATTCCATGTATTTCTAGGTCTTTCGATAGGAATCGTGAATGCACTCACCCGAATGAAATGCAAAATCCATGTCCACGAATGCAAGAAACACATCGCTGAAAAAGTTGGCATGATCATTGTAATAACTGGTCTTTTTGTTGTTATCCTATCCGCAGCAAAGATCGGTCCGAGAATTTTGTTAGAACCTGGAATCGCAATGATATTGATTGCCATACCACTCCTCATCTATGGGAGAGGGTTTTTCGGGGTATTTGAAATCATCAGCAGTGTCGGTAATATCCTCTCATATGCCCGTATTATGGCCATCGGCATGGCATCGGTCATTCTCGCACTCGTAGCAAATCGACTGGGAGGAATGATGGAAGTCGCATTGTTGGGCTTTTTTATCGCGGCACTCCTGCATATACTAAATCTCGTGCTGGCAATGTTCAGTCCGTTTCTGCACTCCCTCCGTCTCCACCTTGTGGAATTCGATTCAAAATTCTATGAAGGGGGAGGCAAAATATATAAACCATTCAAAAAACAGGAGATTTGAGACCATGAAGTGAGACATTGCCTTGGAGGGGATAATCTTCCAAAAACCTATTTCATAAATCATTACGGCGGTACTGTATGAAGAATATAATTGTGAAAATAACGTTTAAATGAGATTGAAAGGGATTTGTTACCATGGTTGATTTTGGAATTCCTATAGGCGCAGGAATTGCGTTTGGACTGGGTGCACTTGGAACAGGCATTGCGCAATCAAAGATCGGGGCAGCGGGAGCAGGAACTATTGCAGAAAGGCCAGAAACATTTGGACTTATGATTATTCTAGTTGCCATTCCTGAAACTCTCGTTATTCTTGGTTTTGTCGTTGCCGCCATGATCATGATCATGCTCGTATAAAACTAGCTTCATGGGTGTAAAAAAGACGAATGGCGAAAGGAGATTCGTGCAACGGGGAGTGATAAAGTAATGCCAATTGACGATCTGCTGCAATCGGTGGAAGTCAGTGCAAAAGAGCGGATGCAGGAAATCCTTGACCGGGCCAAAAGTGAATCCAACGATATAATCAATGATGCAAAATCGAGAGAAGAGACAATCAGGAAAAAACATCTAGAAGATGCCAAAAAAGTGGTCGATTTTGAAAGGGTAAAAACGACCACTGCCTTGAAAGAAGAACAAAAAATGCGCGTTAGCAGAGTAAAAGACGAGATATTTCAACGGGCCTTTCAGGATGCACACAAGAAACTACTTACCATGAGAAACGATCCCTCTTACGAAGCGACCCTCCGGGCTCTCGCAAGAGAAGTATTGGGTGAAATGGAAGGTAAGGAGGCAATCATCCATATCGATCAAAGGGATGAGCCCCTTTTAAGAAAGATCCTGAATGACCTGAACGTGAATTCCAAAATTGTCACCGATTTAGATTGTACCGGTGGGTTGACAATACAATCTTCCGATGGTACTTTTACGGTCCTAAACACCTTTGAATCTCGGCTCGAGAGAGCAAAGGAATTGATAAGGTCTGATGTATTCTCCATCCTGTACGGTGAATGAGATGGATTACGGATATGCCAATGCGAGAATAAAGGCCATGAAGAGCCGCCTACTGCAACCACCGGTGCTGGAAACTCTAATTAATAAACCAGATCTCTCCTCTGTCATCACGGAATTGGAAAAAACTCCGTATCGAATAGAACTTGAAAAAGCGAGCGTTCAATACTCAGATATCGTTCTGGTTGAGGTGGCGTTGCGGAAGGACATGATCTCCGCCTTCCGTAAAATATTAGGTTTCATGAAAGGGGATGAGGAGGAAGAAGCAGAACGGAGCCGTCTGCCACTCATCCTTCATCGCTGGGATATCCATAATATCAAAACAATCCTTCGGGGAAAAAAAATCTCCGTATCATCCGAGGAAATTCTCTCTTGCGTAATCCCCGCCGGTGATCTCGATGAAGCTGCCCTCATCGAACTTGCCAGACAACCGGATGTCAAGGCAGTGATCGATCTTCTCGCAACGTGGGGAATTGAATACGCAAAGCCCCTGACCCGTAACTTCAAGAAATATTCAGAGCAGCGGGATATGGCAATCCTCGAATATGCCCTTGACAAATTTTACCTTGAAAATACACTTGCAACAGTGAAACGGGGAGGGACTGATGATGACCGCATAATCAAGAATTTCATCCTCGCGGAAATTGACGTAACCAATATCAAAACAGTATTAAAAATGATTCGAGACAAGATGGATGTCGGAGAGGCTGAAAAATTCTTGATAAAAGGGAGTATCGGTCTCGGCATCGATAAATTGCTGCTCATGGTACGTTCCGGATCGATAGAAGGGGCTGCCAAATACCTGGCGGGAACCCCATACAATTTTCTGAATCAGATACCAGAAAAATCAATAAGTGGTGAATCTATCTCGGAATTTGAAAAAGAGCTCGATCGATATCTGGTAAAAAAAGGGATACGTCATTTTCTCGGGGATCCTTTGAGTATCTCAATCGGCCTTGCATATGTCTGGGCGAAGGTGAATGAAGTGACCAATATCAGAATCATTGCAAGAGGAAAAACCGCGGATATTCCCGATAAAGACCTCCGGGAGGCCTTGATTAATGTTTAAGTTCGTTGTTGTTACAGATCCTGATACTGCCCCGGGATTTAGGCTTGCCGGTGTGGATGTCGTGGAAGTTCCCAACCCTAACGAAGCGGCAAAAATCCTCACTTCGCTTCTCCACCGAGACGATACCGGTATCGTGGCGGTGAATGAAGAGTATATGTCATTGCTGGATGAAAAATTGATGAGCAGAATTGACAAGAGCTATCGGCCTATCATAATTCCAATTCCCGCCGGATCAAAAAGGATGGATCGAACCAGCTACATCGAGCGACTCCTGCAACGGGCGATAGGATACAACATTGTGCTGAGGAGGTAGTTAGATGATTGAAGGTAGTATCTCAAGAATTTCCGGACCCGTTGTCCTCTCGGATGGGTTGCGGGGATCGAGGATGTACGATGTCGTCAAAGTCGGGAAGCAAGAATTGAATGGTGAGGTTATCCGACT
>JAJRCP010000149.1 GCA_028678885.1 Methanomicrobiales archaeon | reverse complement strand
CATCAAATAAAGCAAGAGGTTCTTCCAAAGGTGTTCCTCGTGGCGGATGAAAAAAAGACCCCAAGCATACCATCATTCATCGATAGCCTCGATTTTGGCGTCGTTCTGATAGACCGGGATCTGAAAGTCCTCTGGTTGAACAATGCAATGGAACGCCTCTTCGGGATTACCCGTGCATCCACCCACGGGCAGGATGTGTTCACCTTTTTTAATTCCCATATCGCCCCCCGCCTTACTGAGGACGAACAGATGCGTGAGCAGGTATTCTCCTCTCTTGCATCAGGAAACCCGATTCAAACCAGAGAAGTCCGACTCATCTCATCTACAGGGCAACCGATGTGGGTGGAATATTCGAGTCAGGTAATCGAGCATGGGCCTTTCAAGGGAATGCGCCTGGATATCTTCCAAGATATCACCCTCCGGGTCCTGCTTCAGCGGGAGATCGACAAGCATGTGGAGCAGCTGGGAACCCTGACCGGGGAAAAGGAGGCCGAACAAGCCAAAGTGAGTGAGCAGCATCTTAAGGAAACAACCGAACGAAGTAAAGTGGAGGGACCACTTTCGTGGGAGCGAGAATTCAGTGCACGCCTACTGGAAATGTCCCCGATCTTCCTTCTAGCTCTGGATAAAGAAGGAAGCGTACTCCTTGCAAGTAGTTCCCTTCTCCGTGCCCTGGGATATGGGAAGGAAGATCTCTTGGGGAAATCCTTTCTGACCATAATCATCGTCCCTGAAGACCGCGACCAAGCAATGAAAGGCTTTCATCAAGCCATCGAATCCAAGAACGGGGGAATAGGAGAATCTCGGATACAGGCACGGGATGGAAAGTTCATCTCGGTAGAATGGTATTACCGGCCAGTTTTGGATGAAGAGGGATCATTCGGGTATCTCCTAATTGCGGGAACTGATATCACCGAGCGTAAATCGATGATTGAATCCCTTCGCACATCAGAGGGCCTCTATCGCACAATCTTTGAAACAACTCTTGCAGCGACGGCAATCCTCACTGACGATACATCAATTTATCGTGCGAATACTGAATTGGAAAAAATTACCGGGTATTCGCGAGGAGCAATGGAAGGAAAACGTCTCATAGATCTGGTCATCCCTGAAGAACGAAAGAAGCTTCTTCAGGTTCTTCGCTCTCAGGGAGGAAGCTGCGAATGCGTTCTCCAGGATGGCAACGGCAGGCACCGGGACATCATTATTGCCCTCGCTCCCATTCCCGGAGGGAAAAGGTATATCGCCTCTTTTCTGGACATTACCGAACGAAAACAGGCGGAAAAAGAACTTGCCGAGAAGAATTATTCTCTATCTGTTCTTCATGAGGTGATCACAGCGGCCACCTCTTCGCAGAAACTTGAGGATAATCTGACCACCCTTCTCGCGAAATCCCTGCAGGTGATGACTCTGGACGCGGGGGCAGTTTATCTTATCGAGCGGAAAGGGAAGAGTGCCCGTCTTGCGGCACAGTCCGGCATGCCGGAATGGATGACCGGTGAAGCGCAGAGCCTCAGTATCCTCGAACCTCCCTACCGGGCCATTTTCATCGATGGAAAAACCGAATACCTAGAAAAAAAGGATACTGGTCTGCTATCACTTGCCTGGATTCCATTTCTGGCAAACAACCAGGTAATCGGGGCAGTCTATCTCATGACCGGCAGGAAGGACAGTTTTTCGGAAGGAGAAAGGATGATCCTCGAATCACTTTCCCGGGAAGTGGGAAATGCCCTGGCCTGCGGGCTTCTCAAGGAGGAACTCGCGGAATCTAATACCCTTTCCAATCTCTATCTAGACATTATGACCCATGATATCAACAATGCCAACACGGTTTCTTTAATGTATGCTGAACTCTTGGTAGAGATCCTAGATGGTGAAAAGAAGGAGATGGCCGAAAAACTGACAGCGGGGATACGCAGAAGCACGGGCATTCTCTCCAACGTCTCCACCATGCGGAAGATCCGAGAAGAAAAGACTCCCCTGCAACCTATATCTTTAGACGAGGTAATCGCAGCGGAGATGAAAGGATTTCCCAGAGCGCACATCCTGTACACCCCAATGGGGATAACGGTCTGTGCGGATCCCCTCCTATCCGAGGTCTTTGCGAATTTGATCGGGAATAGCATGAAATTCGGAGGAAAGGATGTGCAGATCACCATCTCCCTTGTCGATGCAGAGAACGAAGTGGAGGTTGCGATTGCAGATACCGGTCCAGGAATACCTGATTCGCTAAAACCCCTGCTTTTCCGGCGGTTTGAACGCGGGCAGACAAAGGTCCGGGGAAAGGGTCTGGGTCTGTATCTCTGCCGGATGCTCATCGAGCGATATGGCGGTAAGATATGGGTTGAGGACCGGGTGCCCGGGCATTCGGAACGCGGGGCCATCTTCAAGTTCTTGCTGAAAAAAGAACCGTGCCAGGAATGAGTGCTCCCCGCGAATCAGTTTGGCGGAGTGTACGTATCGTATCGGTAAGAAGAGAATTAGGAGAGGTGAAACCTCGCATATGTCCGGGTGATATAGATTAGAACTGTTAATGGTACTTTTTCAGTCAACACGGGTACAGGTTTTACTTCTTCTTTCGCCTTTTCAGTTCTCCCAATACCTCTTCAAACTGCGTCCTGCTTGCATAGACAGCGATCAGATAATGAAACAGGAGATCGGCAGCTTCCGCGACGGTTCGATCATGAACACCATTTTTTGCAGCAAGGATGAACTCGATCGTCTCCTCTCCCAGTTTCTCTAGAGCCTTGTCGATACCCTTTTCATTCTGCAGGAGCCTGCTGACGTATGATGAAGGGGAGGGATTGGCCGCCCGATTCTCGATCACCTCCCAGAGGTCCCCCAGTACCCGTTCACTTTCCATCGCCTACTCCACCCCAGATTACTTCACCGATGTCCTGGTGGAAAAATCTTCTCAGAAGAATGCGTGCCTTCTCCACGTTCGCTCCCCCTTTGCCGATCGCAAACCCCAGGTCATTTTTTCTCCTGATGAATACATCTACTTTCCCCGTGCCCTCATCAACATGGAGATCAGAGACTTCCACCGGTTTGAAGAGATTTCTCACAAAAGTGGGGAGATCTTCTGCATATTCTACCAGCTCAACCTTTTTTCCCAGTACTTTCTGTAATTTCT
>JAJRCP010000148.1 GCA_028678885.1 Methanomicrobiales archaeon | reverse complement strand
TGATTATCATTGAAATATGCCGGGACCGTGATAACGGCCTTTTTCACCTCTTCACCAAGGAATGCCTCCGAATCTCTTTTTATTTTCTGGAGGATGAATGCTGAGATCTGCTGGGGAGTGTGCTCTTTCCCTGAGATCCTGTAGATATGATTGGTTCCCATCTTCCGTTTCGCTGCGGTCACCGTCCCCTCAGGGTTGGTGATTGCCTGCCTTCGGGCAGGTTCCCCAATCAGTACCTGTCCCTCTTTCGTGAATGCGACCACTGAGGGAAACATCTTCCCTGCGACGGTTGCACCCTCCGCGGATGGGATGATGGTTGGTTTACCTCCCAGCAGTACTGCTGCCTGGCTGTTTGACGTGCCCAGATCTATTCCAATAATCTTTTCCTTAGCCATACTTTCACCTATTCCTCGCTTTTTTTCTCTGCAACTTTTACCTTCGCCGGGCGGATCACTTTCATCTTAAGCATGTACCCGGGCTGGAACTCTTCAAGAATGGTACCATTGTCACAGTCACATTTCTCAACACAAAATGCTTCATGGAAGTAGGGGTCAAATTTCTTCCCCACTGACTCGATCCGTTTCAGGCCATGATTCTCCAGGACTTTCATAAAGTTCTTGTTTAGAAGCACGATCCCCTCTCTCTGAACCGTCTCGGTTGTTCCTTTGAGAATCCGCTCACAATCATCAACGATTGGGAGGAGTTCAGTGACGAGCCGATCTTCGGCAAGGGCGATGATCAGCTCCTTCTCGCGGTCGAACTTCTTGCGGTAATTGTCAAAATCTGCCTGCAGGTATTTCAGCTGGTCCAGACGTTCTTCTGCGAGCTTCTTTTGCCCTTCCAGGGCTTCCTGAAGCTGTACAGTCCACCCTTCTAGCTGCGTTGCCAGTTCCTCTTCCACCGTCTCTGATTCCGCATCTGCATGAGTGCTCTCGTCGGTCATACTTCACTCAGCATCCAAGGTAATCTGTTTGCACTACTATATCTAATTTTTTATAGTATCACAAGATTATGGCTTTATTTTGAGAATCCATACTGTAGAGTGCATATTTTGACATTCATTGGTTTCTTTTTGTTCGATTCTACTTGTATGTGCCAGTCCGCTGCCGGAAAAACCTGTCTATGATTCGGGACTCGCGTTCACCATAGTTTATTCAACCCTGATACCAGTAGAACCCGAATATCAGTGTATTTTCTGCCCTATACGTCAGATTTCGATGGAGAGAGGAATTATTACGCCAGAGAGTACTTTTGATGGAAGATGGAGAGGAATTTTTCCATATTCACGTGATCTTCTAGAAGACGGGCACAATCCTCAAAGGGATCGCAGGAATTGTCCTCGATAAATGTAAAGGAAAGCTCTTTTCTTCTGGAAAGGTAGTAAAGGAGCGAGTTAACCGCGCTCACATTCCGGAAGAGTCCATGCAGATAGGTTCCGATCACAAGTCCATCGCTGCTTACCGCACCATCTGACTCAAATGCTTTCCGCATCTCATCGCCCCGCTCAGTCTCCCCCATATGGATCTCATATCCCTGTACTGTTCCAATCCCAGATAGAATTGGAGGAATGGGGTTGGCAGTCAGCGTGATCTGCCGGGTGTTTTTCCGATATCCAGTAAAAGTCGTAACCACATTGAGAAGCCCAAGACCGGGATATCTCCCTTTCCGAGATTCAATTCCTGAGTCAATGATCTCCTGCCCCAAGATTTGATATCCCCCGCAGATTCCGATAATCGGTATTCCTTGATCTCGAGCGACGGCTATGTCCCGGTCCGATCCTGTCTCTCGGAGAACCAGTAGGTCTTCAATAGTATTTTTTGTACCAGGGAGAATAATGCAGTCATAGTCCTCAAGAGATGCCCCCGGAACCACATATTCTACCGAAGCATGCTGTTCCAAGAGTTCAAAATCGGTGAAATTTGAGATATGGGGTAGACGGAGAATGGCAATCCGAATCTGGTGATCACTGCTCCGCTTGTCCTTTATTGAAAGGGAATCTTCACTTGGCAGGTGGAGATCGGTGAATGGTAGCACACCCAGCACAGGAACTCCACACAGGTCCTCAAGGATCTGAACTCCTTTTGAGAAGAGAGCAGGATCACCACGGAATTTATTGATGATGATCCCCTTCACTAGCCGCCTCACGCCAGGTGGCAACAAGGTAAGCGTCCCGTATACCTGTGCAAACACACCTCCCCTCTCAATATCTGCAACGAGGATGATAGGCAGTTGAAGGGCATCTGCAAGACGAATATTTGCGATATCGCGGTCGTAGAGGTTCACCTCTGCAGCTCCGCCAGCTCCTTCGACTATCAGATGGCCGTATTTTTCTTTCAACCGCTCCGAGGCCTCCAGTGCGATGGCAAGGAGATGGTCGGTCTCCTGATAATATTCGGTAATAGGCAGATCCCGATAAGGATGCCCCAGAAGAACAATCTGGGAGGTCTTTTCCCCTTTTGGTTTCAGCAGAACCGGATTCATATCTACATGAGGTGGAATCCGTGCCGCTTGCGCCTGCACCGCCTGTGCTATACCCATTTCGCCTCCATCCTCAGTCACAAAGGAGTTCAGGCTCATATTCTGGGATTTAAAAGGAGCGACTACTATTCCGCGATCCGCGAGGGCACGGCAGATTGCTGCGACAACCGTACTCTTACCAACGTGGGATGCCGTTCCCAGCACCATTACAGACATCAGGGATTCTCCTTTGTGACTTCAAATTTTCATCACATTCTCTTATAATATTTCGTATGATCTTCTCTCTCTGATGGACTTTTCCCTACTTCCCTATCCTGGATGGGAAGGGGGGTGGAGAAACAGACCAAAAGATCAAGCAGATTACTGGAATTTTCTTTTTGGATACCTAATCACAGCGAGTCCCTCCCGGAGATCATCGAGAGTAGCGGGATCGCCGATGGTAGTAGGAGTTCTGACCGGTTCCCCATCTACAAGCATCTTCATCGTTCCCCAGAGGATCTTTCCCGATCGGGTCTTGGGAAGACGATTTACGATGGTCACAACTCTGAAGGAAGCAATGAGGCCGATGTGTTCTCGCACATTCTGAATGAGCTCCTGAATAATCACTGAGTGATCTCTCCTCATTCAAGCCTTGAGCATAATGAATCCAAGCGGGATCTCTCCCTTGATTTCATCGTTCACTCCGGTCACCGCAACAACAGGTGGAACGAGCGTGTTATTCATTGTTGACGAGCTGCACTGCGAACGTGAGAGTACCTTCCGTAATATATACCAGTTATGCTGTATTTGAGGTTGAGGCATATGATCCAAGTACAGTAAACGCAGGTTTTCCCAATTCCACCGGTGGAACGACATCCCGGTGATAGACAAGATGACCCGTCCCTGGCATATTTTTCCTACCATCTGGATTTACCAGATGAAAATTATATACTTCTACGACGATAGTCACGGTCCCGACCGGTATTCCAGCATCAAATGCAGGAGATATGATGAATACCTCTGGCGATCCCGGTGAAGCAATCGGGAATTGGGTCAGGGTTTCCGTCTGACCTGGAGTTCTGTTGGTGGAATAACTAGTGGGGTCGGCGTGGTCACATAGTTCCGCCCTGGGCTGATACATCCACATATAATGAGAAAGATAACAAGGGTGAGAACATATAGGACGATACCACTGGAATGTACCATGAGGGGGTTGGAGTTCGTGATTGGAGATAAAAGATACTATCGCGATCCCCTTTTTAGCAGATAAGAATAATGAAGCCGTGAATTATTCGTTATTTTTAGTCTCTGTTCATTCCACGAATGAAAAGGAATAATATTTTCTCACACCGATGCCATCAGCTCATCCCTGCTGAAAAGGCCAACTCCAATTTTTATCAGGAGAGCATCTAATGCAAAGAGGGCTGTCCCCACACCCAGTGAAATCAGCGGAGAGAGAAAGATCAGTCCAAAGATCTGTCCCATCAAAAGAGCAATCACAATGATGACAAGCGCCCCCGTGGCCTGATAGGCCTCCATAAATGTTTTCACCTTTGTCGAGATGAGTACCGTGATTGCTACACCCAAGAGAGCGATGGCGGGTGCAACCCAGAAGATCAACGGCAACCACACATTCGTCGGAAACCAGATACGGTGCATCACCGGCCATCATGACACATTCACGACTACCGTGTAGATGGCAAAGTTTACCCATGCAAACGCCATGGCCGGGATCAGGGAGGCGAGTACCTTTCCTGTAAAAAGTTCAAGATCTGTTGCAGGGGTATAGAGAAGTGCTTCCAGTGTCTTTCGCTCTTTCTCGCCAACGAACGCTTCCGCTGCGATGATGGAGGCAAGCATGAGAGGGATAACGAGGAATAGGGGAGCAAAAAGATATCCAAGGAATAATACCACCGGTACCTGCTGGAAATCGAGTCCTGCTATCACTCCCTGGATCTCTTTTGGGATGAGGGGTGCAACCTCCTCGAGTGTGGGGGCGTTTTCTGAACTTGTGAATGTGGATATCTGCGTGAATAACAGAGGGAATCCTATGGAGAAAACGACCGTAAGGACAACCGCCCCAATAATCGCAATACGGTTCTTTCTAACCTCTCGCAGATCTTTTTCCGCCAGGGCATGAAGGATGCGGAAATTCATACCCGCACCTCTCCCTTTTTCTGAATGGCAAAATAGATCTCCTCAAGGCTATATTCCCTGGGATTCACCCGGACGATCTCTCCCCCCGCATGGGCGATCTCCTGAACCACAGACGGGATACAATCCTTCTGCTGGACCCGCAGGGTAAGATGCAGGGGGTCGCGTGATCCCAAAGATATGCCTTTCAATCCTTTCAGACGCTGCTCCACCCCTTCCGGTAACGGGACCAGAAATTCAATTTCCACAGACATGCCCTGCCAGATCTGGCCGGTAAGATCATGTATACTCCCCATGGCAAGGAACCTTCCTTGGTTCATCATCGCTACCCGGTCGCAGAGGGACTGGGCTTCATGGAGATTGTGTGTGCACAATACCACGGTTCTTCCCTCTTCACCAGAAAGCTCTGCAATCAGCTCATCCACCTGTCTTGCCGCTTCCGGGTCAAGACCCGCTGTAGGTTCATCGAAGAACAGGACTTTCGGATTATGTACTAGGGCGCGGGCAAGAGCAAGGCGC
>JAJRCP010000147.1 GCA_028678885.1 Methanomicrobiales archaeon | reverse complement strand
GGCCGAAAGGTCCGGGAAGGGCATCGGTCTTTGTCCCGGTCCGCTTCTGTTTTCCCGATAATTCTGCACTCTCCCTCTGACTCTGTCGTGGGCGAATAGTGGAAGCAGTCCTTGCAGGTGGACATAGAGGGGAGTTGGTTGGTTACTCTACATGTAACTTCCGCAAGCCTCCGAGCAAACTTAGGCCACTGTAACATTGTGACAATTGTCACATTTGGGATGTCAGGTGCGACACCTGATAGTGGTTTCAGCAATGCAGAATTATCTCTGCGTTCAATCCCGATACTAGTAATTCATCCTACAATGTTCATAGAAACCGATGACTAGGGAATCAAAACGATTTAAAGACGTAAACAGGCGAGATGCGTACCGGAATTCATTTGCCTTTTTTTACGGTTCAATAGATTACTCCTAGTTATTGGGACGATTCTGATTCCCACTCCAACGAAGATAACACGCAATATCAGAACATTCGATGATGGAGATTTAAAAAATGAATATCAAAGCCGAATTAAAATTGGCCAATAAGTCCCTATACCGAATTGAAAAAGAAAGGAATTTTCTAATATGATCAGTAACTTGATGCAAACTAACATAACAGATTGAAATCACACTAAAAATAAAATGTACATCGAACGAAACAGATGGTTCGCAGCATGAACCACTGCATGAATATAATGTAAAAAAGATTGATACAACATCTGCTTCACAGTCCCTTGATTTGATGATCAGGAAGATAACTTTCTGCAAAATTGGACTTCCATGCACGAAACCATGAGTGAACGCGATCAAAACAGTAGTAAATCACACCAAATGTACTGCAAATTGAATGATCCAGAAGGTTCAGGACATGATTCACTGCTTGAAAACATAGGTAAAATGATGTTGTAATAGTCTGCTCCACCATCCCTTACTTTATTGATGATAATTCGTAGATAGATATTACCATCATTCAACCCAATGTAACCGTTCAAGGACCCTCGGCCCTATTTCCTCTTCCCCATGGCTTGACAATAAGGGTGATTGCATCCCGCAGCCGGATTTCCCCTCCTCACCCTCATCGATTCGATAGCTACGGTCGAACTTTTTCAGGGATCGCATGAAAATGCCAATGATTTTATCACGATCCATCAGATCGGATGAACTGAGTCGGATAAGGTTCTCAAAGATGGAGAGATCGATCAGGGAGGCCCCCAGCCAGTTCGATCTCGCAGGTATAGAGCTATAGCCAAAGAACCAGACAATCTCACCGGTTTTTGATTTTTCATTTTAAAAAAAAGATAGTGAACAGCCTAGAAGTCAGTCATAACTCGGAATTGGTCAATCTCTTCAGTGGAGAGCTCCTCAAGGAATTCATCGGCTGCGTGATGAACATCATTACTCATGGTGATCGCCCGTCCGACCACCAGGATATCAGCACCGGTCTTCATGGCAGTCTTCACCACGTCCACCTTTATGCCCCCGGCAATGGCAATAAGAACTTTCTTTCCTGCCGCTTTGCGGACTGCTTCAATATCGCCCCAACGATGATCCGCATTCTCTGCATCGATAGCCCGATGCAGCTCGACGATATCCGGTTTCAGGGTAAGAAATTTTATCACTTTAACGGGATCAGAGACATTAAGCATGTCGATGATCGAGTAAATCCCCGTCTTCTTTGCCTCGTTGATGGCCTTCTCAAGGGTCTCTTTGGGCGCAAGGCCGGAGATGACTACCGCATCTGCAGAGGCATCAAATGCAATCCGGGTTTCCAAGTTACCTGTATCCAGTATCTTCAGATCTGCGATGATGAATGAATTGGGGCGGAGTTTCCGCAATTCGCTGATTACCTCCACACCAAACTTCTTAATCATCGGGGTTCCTGCCTCGATGATCAAGTGGTCATTCTCGGGAAGGGATGTAATCACCGTATGGATCCTGTCCATATCTACGATATCCAGGGCTATCTGGAGATACGGTGGATTCCAAAGCCTCGTAACCTTGAATCCCATGATGGGATGAGCATGCCGATCTTTCTCATACTGGACTGTTGCCGGGTCAGGGAATTTTTCAATAGCCCGCCGTATGGCAAGTTTGGTCGCTCCGTAATTGTATCGATATAATTTATTGTAGTCCTTAGCGGTGGGATGGATGAAGACACTCGCAAGAAGTACCAGTTGTTCGATATCCATTTCCTTGAATACCCCTTCCTCCACTGAATCGGCAACCGCTTTCGCCACGGCCGATTGGACCGGGCCGAATACTTGGTTCACCTGCGATTCTTTTCGAATTGTTACCTTGGGTATGACAAGAGTGGCAGGTTTTGCCAACAGGTTCGGGCGAATCACTGCGAGAAGGGGCGTATGCCCCATGGAAAACTGAGAGAAGGCATTGGCAAATGCGGCTCCCGCCGCTCCATCTTTGTTCCCGAGAATCAAGTCGACATGCGCTAGTTCCGCGCCATCCCCTACAAGGGCTTCTCCAACGAGATACATGCTCATATCTAACGAGTACTATTCGATTAACCGGTTAAAAAAAGGTGCGTACAGGCATGGGGCTGGTGAGATTTGAACTCACGACCGACGGGTCTCTCCGATATGCGTCCGTGCTCCAACGGATCACCATCAATTCAGCAGACCCATTGTTCATCACGCGCAAAAACCGCTGGAGCCCGTCGCCATTCCTGACTAGGCCACAGCCCCATCTTCCGCGCTCTGTCAGCACATCGCTGACCAGTACACAGTCTCACTATCTTAATTTAATGTTTCTGTTACATGGTTTCCAGTTCTTTATAATAGGATGTAGGGATATTCACTGGATAGGGGTTCAGAATGGGAGAATTTAAAAAAAGAATTAAAAGCGGAATTACTGGTCCGAGTCTGGGCTTTGCCCAGGCTTCAGGAGTGGGATATTTCTTTTTTCCAGATTTCTTCCCTTCCTCCTTCGGAGCAATGTTTGCATAGCATTTTTCTTACTCCTTCCTTCAATTCCACCTTATTGAGTCAGTCTTTTCCTGACAGAAATCACACTCCTCTACCAATAATTTATAAGCGATAATTTTCATCCAAAATCATCTCTTTAGGTGTATCGCAGATTATCTGATGGACTTTTCTTGAATGTTACTTTGAGAATATATTCCCAGACTGGGAACCTTACGAATTTTACTCTAAGGCCCCAGCAATTTCCTGGAGCACCTTTTTCGCTTTGCAGGGATCATCAGTTGCAAATCCATCTACCTGGAGCTCCACAGCGATCCTGATCTCTTCTTCTCTATTCAGTGTCCAGGGAACTACCATTAGCCTGCGGTGGTGGGATTCCTCGACAACCGAAGCAGAGAGCAGGGAGAACCTTGGCAGAACCAGATCCGCATGAAGTACTCCTGCCATTTCTAGAGGATTCCCGGCCGGTTGTGCGTATATAAGACCTGTCCGTGCATGATGCAGAGTTCTTTTTACCTCCTTCAAGGCTTCGGCATGGAAAGACACGACGAACACCGGAGCAATATTGCTTCTTCGGATAAGATCGAGGATTGGTTCAATTCCCTC
>JAJRCP010000146.1 GCA_028678885.1 Methanomicrobiales archaeon | reverse complement strand
GTGCAGGAAAAAAGGGATTGGGCATCTCCTCGTAAAAAGAGTCGAACATCAGTTTCTCATGGAGGGGGCACAGGGGGCCCAGCTTGAGGTGCGGGAATCCAATATTGGGGCCCGAAATTTTTACAAAAAATTGGGGTATGAAGAGGTGTTCTTCTTTCCCTGGTATTATTCCGATGCCGAGAATGCTATCGTAATGATGAAATATTTCCGGTTCTGAAGACTTCATCCTCTACCAAGGGCCTGATGGGCCCGCGCAAGATGTCTTGCGCCTAGAGCACCTAGTAATGATAATTCTCCCGCAAGCACCCCGCAGGCAATAATCTCGGCAAATTTCTTTGCATGGGATCCAGGTGGGTCGCCTCCACCAGAAACTCCGAGGAGAGAGAGACACTCCTTCTGGGTGTCAAGACCTGTACCTCCCCCCACGGTACCAACCTGGAGGGCTGGAAGCGTAACGGCGATATACACATCATCACCCCGTAATTCAGCACTTGTGATGCAGCTCGATCCTTCTACCACATGCGCTGCATCCTGTCCGCAGGCAAGATACACCGCAGCCACCACATTCGCCGCTTGCGCATTGAACCCGAGTGATCCGGCGCGGGCTGATCCAAGAAGATTTTTCCGGTAATTTACCTCAGCGAGAGTTGCAGATTCGGTCTTAAACACCTCCCGAACCAGATCCGCCGAAAGTGCAATACCTGCTACGACGGTCTTTCCCCTACCCTCGATCAGATTGATCGCCGCAGGCTTCTTGTCAGTGCACATATTTCCGCTCACTGCGACCAGACGTGCACCCGTCCCTGCCTCAATCACCTCGCTCAACCGTTCGCTCGCGATGGTTACCATATTCATACCCATCGCATCCTTTGTGTCGAATTCAAACCGGAAATATACACTTGTACCAGTGACGTACGGGGTACATCCCAGAAACCTCCCATGTGAGGTGGTGCTTTCTGCCGTTTTCCGAAGCTCCTCCTGATGCTGCGTCACCCAATCCACCACTTCTTTCGCATGACCCACATCGCGGGTGGCAAAAACGGGAGCTCTTGTCATCCTATCTCGAAGGATACGGACATCCGCACCCCCTGCCTTACTGATGGCAGTACATCCGCGGTTTACCGATGCAACAAGTGCTCCTTCAGTGGTAGCAATAGGGAGGTAGAAACTTCCCTGTGCAAATTCCCCCTTCACAGTGAGTGGACCTGCCACTCCAACCGGTATCTGTACTGCACCGATCATATTCTCGATATTTCTCTTCACCGCCCGATCGATATCCATGGTAAACGAGCCAATCCGGGCCAGCGAGATCCCCTGCTCAGTCTCAAGATAGGTGCGTCGGACTTTCACTGCTTCGAGAGGGGGAAGCTCTTGTTCCAAGGCATGGAGTTTAAGGGTACCGTTTTTTAGCCTCTCAAAATAATGATCCATGATTAGTTCTATATCGCTCACTTAAAGATGGGTGGTGATTAGTATCCGAGTGGAGCAGTGGTCAGTACACGTACGAAAGGAGAAAGGTGAGGATACTCGACTATCACTGTTACGAAGGGGTATTCTGGATCGGAGCCTGAAGATCCATACGAGTGGAGAAGACCTGGTCTTTCCGGTTACCTCGCCTGAGAAAGGCATAGCTAAGGAGTTCTTCGAGACTCTGGAGATTCCTCCCGTTCTACCTCGGCATGAGCTTATTGGGGGTATTGCTCTTCTGCAGGAAAAGAACGAGGTAGAAGCAGAAAGAATTTTGCACTCACGTCCTTCCCTCCATACGGTACTCTTCCCGATGAGTGCGGTCGAGGGAGGATACCGTATCCGCCGTTTTGAGGTGCTTGCCGGGATCCCGACCACCCGGACAGAATATACCGAATACGGTCATCGGTATGTGATCGACCTCGGGGTCGCATATTTTTCACCGCGGCTCTCAGAAGAGCGGCAACGGATCCTTCACCTCATGGGAAGGAAAGAAAAAGTTCTCGATCTATTCGCGGGGGTGGGACCCTTTGCTATTACCCTTTCAGGCCAAGCCTTCCTCATCATTGCCTGCGATATTAATCCGGATGCAGTATCCCTGCTACTTGAAAACAGCACGCTGAACCGGTGCAACAATATTCTCCCGATTCTCGCGGATGCATCGCATCTTGACGGTATAATTCCTTGGCAATTTTCTCGGATCATCATGAACCTACCCCTAAGTGGGCAAGAATACCTGGAAGATGCATTTTCTTATTGTACAAGCGGGGGATTCATCCATTTCTATATCCTTCAATCCAAAAAAGGCGAATATCTCCCCCTAATAGAACAGTTTCCACTTTCCTCAGTGGAAGAGAGAGTAGTACGTTCATATTCCCCAGATAAATGGCATGCAGTCTACGATATCCAGGTGGCATGATAGGGGGGCTTAACAGAATTATACATAAGGTAGAAATACGAGGTATTTCATCTGAACGAAGGTATTCAATCAAAAAGGGAGTCAAACATTGAAGATGGGAGAGATTAGGATTAAAATTGGTTGTTTGCGCGACTCCGTTCGTCTACATATACCTTAAAAATCATGCCGGGATGAATTTTGTCCCGTAATGGATAACCCCGCTTTTTCCTTCTGTCCCAAGCCTGCGGAAAACCTTCTTCACCCGCGTACCGATCCGGATGTCTTCGGGACGACACGCAATCTGTGCAGTAAGGCGGGGGCCTTCATCCAGCTGGACGATGGCGATTATATATGGGGTGGCATTCTCGAACTGCTCGCTCGCTGTTCTGATTATGGTGTAGGTGACAACGGAACCTTCCCCGGTGAACTGATGATCGATAATCTTCCCCTCTCTTCGGCAGGAAGGACAGAAACTGCGGGGAGGGAAATAATATCTGCCACAGGTAACGCATCGTGTTCCCACCAGATTGTAGCGCTGTGGTATCTTTCGCCAGAAGCGTGCGACCGACATTTTCAGGACCTCCCCAAGATATGCACCACAACTGTCGCCCCAGTACCCCCTACGTTGTGTGTCATCCCAATCTGGGCATCCACTTGCCTTTTGCCCGCTTCGCCTCGAAGCTGCTGGACGATTTCATAGATCTGTTTGATTCCCGTCGCACCAACCGGATGACCGCACGCTTTCAGACCACCACTCGTGTTAACAGGCAGGTCCCCGTTCAGCGCGGTCACTCCTTCCTCGGTCAACTTCCCTGCTTCTCCTTTCGTACAGAAACCCAGGTCTTCAATCGCACAGATCTCGGCAATGGTGAAACAATCATGCACTTCCACGAGATCGATGTTCTTATGTGAAAGCCTTGCCTGATGGAATGCTCTCTGACTCGCAGCCACCGTTGCATCAAGTGTGCTGATGTCCCTTCTATCATGGAGTGCGATGGTATCGCTTGCTTGGGCACTGGCAAGCACCTTCACCGGAGTATCTGTATACTTCCGCGCGATCTCCAGTGGAGCAAGGATCACCGCCGCTGCACCATCAGTAATTGGGGAGCAGTCGAAGAGACGGAGGGGATCGGCCACGAGAGAAGAGGAGATCACCGTATCGATACTAATCTCCTGTTGGAACTGTGCAATTGGATTGCGTGCACCATTATAATGGTTTTTCACCGCAACGAGTGCCAGCTGCTCTCGGGTAAGGGGATAACGGTGCATATAGTCGGTGGCGATCATCGCGTACAGACCGGGAAAGGTGGCTCCGACGAACCCTTCCCACTCTCGATCCGCAGCACTCGCAAGGGTATCTACCGTCTGTCCTGGGGCGACATCGGTCATCTTCTCCACACCGGCTGCAACCACGATATCCGCCATCCCGCTCGCAACCGCAGTGACACCCTGCCGGAACGCGAGACCTCCCGAAGCACAGGCTGCCTCAACTCGTGTGGACGGGGTATGTTCGGTGGCAAGGCCTGCATAATCGGCGATGAGTGCCCCGATGTGCTCCTGTTCAATGAATCGGCCCGCGCTCATGTTCCCCACGAATAGGGAATCGATCTGTTCTCCAGAGAGGTTTGCATCTTCTAGAGCGAGGGCTCCCGCTTCGATGAAGAGATCCCTGAATGAGTGGCTCCACTTCTCACCAAATACGGTGCACCCGATTCCAATCACTGCAACGTCTTTCATCCTTGCATCACGATTTTTCCTTTGTGCTTTGCATACTGGGCATAATCGATATAGAGCGGATGCTCAAGCAGTTCCTGTACGGTGGGAGCCGCTCCCCGGTCATAGATGTCCCGACAATCGATTACATCGGTGACCTCGATATCAAAGGCATCACTACCTGCACCGGAACCAAATGAGGTGACAAAGATTCGTTCCCCTGGTTTTGCGACATCCAGAGTTGCAGCCAGCCCGATCATGGAGGATCCACTGTAGGTATTACCCAGGTGAGGTACGACCAGCCCCGGTTTGATCTGTTCCTCGGTAAAGCCGAGCATCTGAGCGACCTTTTTTGGGAACTTCGCATTGGGCTGATGGAATACCGCATAGTCGTAATCCTGTGCCGTCGTATTTACCTTCTCTAACATCATCCGTGCAGCACCCTGCACATGCTTGAAATACCCGGGATCCCCGGTAAATCTACCTCCATGACGGGGATATTCCTCCCCATTCCTACGCCAGAAATCAGGGGTGTCTGTGGTGAATGAGCAAGTTGTGTGGATGATCGCGATCGGATCGGTGTTCCCGATAATAAAAGCGGCACCACCTGCTGCTGCCGTATATTCGAGTGCATCCCCGGGCGCTCCCTGAGAAACATCCGATCCGATAGCCATCCCATTAGTAACTAAGCCACTCATCACCATACCCATGCAGGTCTGGATTCCGGCTGTTCCCGCCTTGCAGGCAAATTCAAAGTCGGCTGCCGTCATATTTGGGGTGGCTCCGATCGCCTCTCCCACCGTGCAAGCTGTCGGCTTTACTGCGTACGGATGAGATTCGCTCCCCACATAGACAGCACCAATCGTTTTCGGATTGACAGCCCCCTTTTTCAGGGCATTTCTGGCCGCTTCTACAGCAATGGTAGCGGTGTCTTCATCCACATCAGGGACAGACTTTTCGTAAACCCCGAGACCACTGGTAACATCATCTGCATTTGCACCCCATACCCGGGTGATCTCCCCGACCTTGATCCGGAATCTCGGGATATACACTCCATACGTGACTATTCCTACCATGGTTTCTCCCTCAATATCTTGATAATCGATTCCACGCCGAGACTTGTGCACAGCACTGAGATCCTGTCTTTATCTGCGAGGGTTGGTACCAGCGGATGCACCTGTTCGGGCACCAAGCCCTGGAGGATGACACACCGCGGTTTGAACGGAGTTACACGGATTGCAACCATTGGGGATTTTCCGTTAGAAACATCGGCAAAGATCAGAGCCCGTTCGGTGCTCCAGCCATAAATACGATTAAATTCATTCGAAGAGAGCTGTAGAATCGCATTCAAGCTGTTGATGACCGTATAACCATAGAGGGCTTGATCAAGGGAACCCGCGATCAATTGCCCTTCAATAGCCTCTGCAAAATCAGCAAGAGGAACCGGAGAGGCATAATCATGAAGATCGTAAATGACTTCTCCGTCTTCGAAATCAGAATAGAGGATCCGGGAAAATTTCTTGATACTTTTCCCTCCCTGGTCCTCATCGATGGCAATCAGGGTATCTACGATCTTTCCCACGACCGCAGTACCGGGGCTTTTTCGTCGCCCACTCTCATAATCGCTGATAACTGACGGAGAAACACCGAGACGTTCAGCAAGCACTCCCGGGGGTACATTGAAACTCATCCGCCACTTTTTCAGGGCTTTACCAGGAGAGTCTGAGAGGGTGATCTCGCCTGCCATCTTCTCAGCGAGTTGATACCGCAGGTCTGACTTCATCTTTGTCCCAGAATGTTCGATCACTCGAATTAAAAAAGTAACGAATGTGACTTCGACATTTCACGAATTTCTCCCTTCCATAACCCATATATAGTATGCTTCTCAATTTTGGTATACAAAATGCTTCCTGAAGAGCTACAATGCCTCAAGACCATCGCACTCATGGGTGGATGCTGTGGACCAGTGTGGATATCTTCTCAGTCCCTCGCCTCATCACTTCTGACTAGTCCGCAGACGGTTTCCCGCCGTTTGAAATCTCTCGAAGATCAGCGGATGATCATCCGAGGAATCCGGTCGGATGGGCAGCAGGTGACCATCACCCGCGGAGGGGAGGGAGTCCTCCACCGGGAATTCTCTGATTACAACCGTATTTTTACGAGGGACGAACCCACCGTACTTGTACTTCATGGAAGTGTGATCTGCGGCCTTGGTGAGGGGAGGTATTATATGAGCCTTCCACACTATAAGAGACAGTTTTCCGAAGTATTGGGGTATGTCCCTTTCCCAGGAACCCTTAACCTACGGCTAGACCCTCCCAGTGTGGACATCCGGAAAAAGCTCGATGCCCTTACCTGGATATCCATACAAGGGTTTACTGGGGAGAACCGAACATTTGGAGAGGCCCGCTGTCTTCTGTGTCAAATCGGAGAAATCCCCGGTGCTATCGTGGTGCCCGGACGTTCCCATTACCCGGAAGATATTATCGAAGTAATTGCCGAGGTGGAGCTGAGGGGAATGCCGGGGATTGATGAAAAAGATGTCGCAGTAGAGGTCCGATCATGATTGAAGATGCCCTAGAGGCTGTACGATCAGGGAAGTTCATCCTTCTCTATGATTTTGAATCCCGAGAAGGAGAGACGGATTTTGCCATTCGGGCAGATGCGGTTACCCCCGAACATATCCGTATCATGAGAAAGGAGGGTGGGGGACTGATCTGCACCGCTGTCCATCCTCTTGCAGCACATCGTCTGGGACTTCCATTCGCTCATGAATTGCTCAATGGATACAGTGCTGTCGAACGGGTAGGGGAAGTCCCTTATGATCCGATGAATCATTCCTCCTTCTCCCTCTGGGTGAACCATCGGGAGACTTTCACAGGTATCACCGACCGAGATAGGACACTCACCATCAATGCAATCGCCGAACAGGTGAAACGATCACTCAATGGAGGGGGAGCAGATTTTCCCCTCCAGTTCCGGACACCGGGTCATGTGGCGATCTTGCGGGCTGCCGATTCCCTCCTAGACCAGCGCAGGGGTCAGACGGAGCTCTCAATTGCCCTGGCAGAAGCTGCCGGTGTCACACCCGCCATGGTAATCTGCGAGATGCTCGATGATAAAACGGGATATGCGCTCTCCCGAGCGGATGCTGAACAGTATGCTCGTAAGAAAGGCCTCGTTTTTGTGGATGGTGCAAGTGTACTTGCATGGTGGAAGAAGCGAAAGCGTCCGGTTACATCATCCTTCTATTGCTAATATTATTTGACCAGCTTTTTCAGTGCCTCTTCGGGAAGCTTCCTCGCGATATCCATCTTGGTAGGGCATCTCCCAAGTGCTATTCCCCTCTTCTTTGCTTCCTCTTTTAAGTCCCGTACACTGATGGATTTGATCAAAATCTCCAAATCGCCCTCTTTCATCCTATGCACCACGGATATGCGTACCGTGCGGGAGAATGATAAACTTTTGTATGGCGGTTGGGGTAGAGGGATATATGGATTATATTCGGGACCTTCTTTTTCATCGCACTTCGAACCCCCTTGTTTAAGATTGGGACTCCAATTTCTGGTAGCGGCGGTATCGGTGTAGGCCTTCCCTGGAGCACCCATCCGAACTCTGGATTGCGGTTTACAAAATATGGGGGCAATAGGGGTCAAAGCGCTGTTATCAAAATAAGAAGAGGTTTTGGTAGATCAATCCCCAAATCAGCGCAGGAAATTTCCTCATCTATCTGATCGGATAGATGAGATTTGTCATCACAGCCTACCTGCTGTAAGACTACAGTTTCAACTGTGCAAGTGCATCATACACCATCTTCCGATAGATGGTTGCGTTTGACTGATAGAATTCAAGAGCCTTCTTCGAATCTGCATCCATGCCAAGTTTGTCCAGTCGGTCCAGCGTACATCGGGCCGCGTCTAAGACCCATAGATTTCGGGTATCTGCATCGACCACTGTTATCGATTCAGCCCGAACCGACACGAGCGCCGCTCCCGTAGGGGAATCATATACACTCGGTTTGCCCACAACCGCAACAAAGGCAGGTGGTTCAATACGGGCGATCTGCTGCATTGCATCCGGCTGATAACTACCAGCAATAATATAGAATGTACCTGTCGGATCCGCAATTCGCGCTTGATAGAATAGGTTCTGATCTCCTTTTCTTTCTTTTTCCGTGAATGTTCCCACAAGAAAGATCCGGTTCGCGCGCTCGCCGGTCGGGAGGAGCACAAAGGTAGGACTCTTTTCTTCGGTACCCTCCTTGAAATGGAGTCTTGCTTCTCGGAGTTCCTGCGCAAATACTCTTTTAGCAGGTTCCCGCTCGAAAGTTCCTGCCTGGTGCTGCGATCCGTTCATGAAGATCCTCCAGCACGGTTAAGGAGATCGGCAAGATGTCGGGGATCGAATGATTCTGGAGTACAGTCTTTGACGAGAATACGGTCTTCCATCTCGTTACCTCGGCAAGAGAAGTATCTACCTTGGAGAAGGTCTCTCACACGGAAATAAACCTCATCCATTCCAAGGGGATTATTTTCTGCCAGGTCTACCGCGGCTTCCAGAGTCATTCCAGTCATTTGCTCAACGACCTGGCTCGGGATAAGCACATTATATGTTTTCGTTCCGTTGTCAATTACCCCTTTAATACGCAGATCATAGCGGTAGCTCGATTGTATTTCATGGACAGGGCAGTAATTCTGCCGGGAGAGGACACGGTTGCATCCATTAACCGGACACCGTTTGACAAGCCCGGAACCTGGCGCAATGTGTACGAGAGCTCCTGAAACAACCTCGCCACTTCGTACGGTCAGATCGATCTCTTCTGGCACGTACATGGCACCGGTGAGATTCAGTTGAAGCCGCCCGGCAAACTCGTCTACGAGCGTGTAGTAAATTGTATAGACCGTATTGAGATTCAATTTCTCTTTTCCGCCTT
>JAJRCP010000145.1 GCA_028678885.1 Methanomicrobiales archaeon | reverse complement strand
TTACGGAAGGTAACAATCCTCGTCGCAGCCTCAGAAACGAAACGCAGATCAGCTTCAGGCTCTTCCACCAGAATCCCTTCCTTTGTTCCCACAAGAGATGAGGAGAGGTGTGGACCATAGAAACGTCCCCCCGCGGCGGGAATGTCTACCTCTTTCTGTACACGTATGGATTCGTCGAGCTTGTAGGTGATCAGGTCAGCCTCGATTCCACGGTGCGTTGCAATCCACACAGACAGTGCTGATATCGGGGGGTCTTCCACTTCAGAGCCGAGGGAACGGATCGGAATCTTCAACTGTTTGGGCATGCGGTACATCCTATTTATAGCACTAAGGAGAAAAAATTAGGGATGAATCATCGACCAATGCTCGTCACCTGCGGTCTTCCGTATACTAATGGGTGCTGCCACCTTGGACATTTAAGAACCTATGTGCCGGCCGATTTTTACGTACGTTTTCTCCGGAGGTCTGGCGAGGATGTGGTTTTCATTTGCGGGTCCGATAATCACGGGACACCTATCGTTGTTAGCGCTGAAAATGAACATATGCACCCGCGGGAGTTGTCCCTCCGTTACCACCGTCATTTCGAAGAGACCTTCCAGCGCCTCTCTGTGAATTTTGATTATTTTGGAATGACAGACGGGGAGACAAATCACCGGCGCACGAAAGCGATAGTACAGAATCTGATCGATCACGGGTACGTATATAAAAAGATCATACAGCAGAGCTATTGCCCAAAATGCGAGCGATCTCTCCCGGACCGGTATGTGGAAGGGGTTTGCCCATACTGCGGGGTTCCTGCACGAGGAGATGAGTGCGATCAGGGATGTGGCCGTCACTTGGAACCAGGAGAAATCAAGAGTGCGTGTTGCAGCGTTTGCGGGACACCTGCGGTGCTTCGTGAACAGGAGCATTACTTCTTCAAACTGAGCGATTTCAAGGATTTCCTCCTTTCCTATCTTCCAAAACTCGAAGGCACGCTAATCGCACGGAATTACGCGCTGGGGTGGGTGAAAGAAGGGCTCCATGATTGGTGTATCACCCGCACCCTTGATTGGGGAGTAAAATTCCCCGGCCATGAGGACTTGGTGGTCTATGTATGGGTGGATGCACCAATCGGTTATATCTCCTTCACAGAGGAATGGGCAGTTCAACACGGGAAAGATTGGAAGACATGCTGGTGTGGGGATATTGCCCCGGTCACCCATTTCATTGGAAGTGATATCATCTATCACCATACCATCTTCTGGCCGTCAATGCTCCGCGGAGCAGGTTATGGGGTGCCATCTGCAATTGTGGCAAGTGGGATGCTCAAGATAAACGACCAGAAATTCTCCAAAAGCCGTGGTTATGTGGTATGGGCGAATGAGGACTATCTGGATAAGGGCCTCTCCGCGGATTATCTCCGATATTACCTCCTTGCCTACACGAGTCATACACGGGAACTGAATTTCTCTTGGAAGATTTTTCAGGAACGAGTGAATAACGAAGTGGTGGGAACACTGGGAAACTTCATCTATCGGACCCTTTATTTTGCGCAGAAATTCTTCGGGAAGATTCCGGAGCATCCTGTCGATGAAGAGATTCTCTCCCGCATACAGCAATCTGTCGGCGGAATGGAGGATGCGGTTCGCTCCTATGAATTTAAATCTGCCGTCGACACCATGATGAGCCTTGCCGCTTTTGGAAATACCTACATCCAGAACCAGGCTCCCTGGCAGATCATCAAGACAGACCGAACTGCTGCAGAACGAGTAATACGAAATTGTCTCCAGATTGTGCACGCTCTAGCCATACTCATTGAACCAGTAATGCCCGATTCCGCGCAGCGGATCTGGCTAATGCTGGGGAATATTGACCAGGTGCATGAACATCTTGTACGTGAAGTATCGACGCTCCCGGCTTTTCAGAACCTCCCTTTGCCGGTTCCACCCTTTACAAAGATGGAGGATGACCAGATAATAGAATTGGAGAAAGTTCTGGAAAAACGAGTGGAGGAGGCTGATCGAAAGGTGAAAGGAAAAGAAGAGGTATCTATGGACGAGTTCGGACGCCTGGACATCCGGATTGGGAAAGTAATCTCGGCGATACAAGTGAAAGGCTCGAAAAAGCTCCTGACCTTGAAGATTGATGTAGGAGGGGATGAACGCCAGGTAGTGAGTGGAATAGCGGAGTATTATTCTCCGGAGGAAATTATCGGAAAAGAGGTTGCGGTAGTACTAAACCTCATGCCGGTAAAGATCTTCGGAGTGGAGAGCCAGGGGATGTTACTCGCTGCCGGAGAGCAAGCATCACTCCTGGTGCCTCTCCATCCGGTTGAACCAGGAACAAAAGTGCGATAAGAAATACCTCGTCTTAGCTCGGTCTGCCAGTACATCGGATAACCGATTCGATATGTGTGTTAGAAAAAAGGGGTGGATATGTCACTGATATTGGAAAGGATGATCGATCGAAGGGGAATTTGCCTTCAGATCTCCCATCCGTACGGTAGGAGTATACACCTACAGTTTCGCTTGAATTTTTCCGTTTGAAAAAGCAGTAAGAACCGAACTAGATCTTCCTTGGTGTTATGGCTCGTGATGGGTAGAATCACAAATATAGATGTTAGAAACTTTTTACGAAATTTTCTCTGAAAATGATAATCCGGTATCATCTCCCTCAGAAAAATGAATTCAGAATCTGACCAATATTTCTAGGAAACGGTTATTATCCGCAAAATAGTTACGGGCCTGGGGGGATTCGAACCCCCGACATCCGGGTTAGAAGCCCGGCGCTCTATCCTGGCTAAGCCACAAGCCCCGTAAACGATATTGTCTTCAATATTTGGCGCTGCATCCTTTTAAAAGTTGAGAGGGGTTGAACTACAGTGCACAGTACTGGAGCGCCTTCGTTGCGTTCACAATAGTAGGGCGACCCATACCCCGTGATTCCACTTCCTTAATGGTGGAACCGCATACA
>JAJRCP010000144.1 GCA_028678885.1 Methanomicrobiales archaeon | reverse complement strand
TTGTCCGCGACATTCGGGTAATGAGTGGAACTGGTTACCGCATTTCCTGCTCCCGAAACACCCGTCTTGGAATCAAAAACAATCGTATGAGCCCGGGTGGCAAGAGGGGCCGCCGCAAGCGTCGCACCCGTGGGAAAGCAACCCGGATTGGATACGAATTTCGCATTCTTCACTTCATCACGATGGAGTTCGGTGAGTCCGTACGGAACCGTGAAATAATCAGTATGGGGCGTTCCATAGACCTTTTCAAATACCTCCTTGGGAAGGCGATAATCCGCCGAGAGATCGACGACTCGGATTCCCCGCTCACGCAGCCTGCCGCCGTACTGCATAGCCACAGTATGCGGAACAGCAAGAAATGCGAAATCGGCATCGATATCATCGACTGTGGGATTGGAGAAAGTAAGATCGATCTGCCCTTTCAGGTGCGGATGTTCGGCGTCAACAGGAGTACCTGAGAGCTTTCGAGATGTGGCACAGGTAACATCGGCAGTGGAGTGGGTCAGAAGGAGGCGCAGTAATTCGCCTCCGGTGTAGCCGGAGGCACCGATAATCGCGATTTCCATAAAAAATTAATCCCTCTGTGAAGGATTAATGCTTTGGCCCGCCCTGATTGGAGGTGGTCGGATGGAGAATCCTTTTCCTCTGCCCCATACGATATCCGGAGATAACGAGCACGGAGTCTCCGAACGCTCGATCAAGAGCTTCATCACCTGTATCCACATACAGCATTCGCGTCTCTGCGAGTTTATGAGGGGTGGCCACTACGATCACATTCTCGACCCCCACCTGGTTCAGCACCACAGGACTCACGGTTTGGGTGCCCCTACCGAAAATAAAGCCTTGTGCACCCAGGGGACTCACCACGATCTTTGCCTTTTCACCGTGGCTCAGAAACGAGAGAAGAGTTCGTTCATCTGCGTCCCGCGCCAGGAGAACTTTTCCTTTTATCACATCAATGCCGAGAAGCGTCTTCTCAATTCCCAAGTTGGAGGCAATCTCTGCGGTGGTTGTCCCTGCCCCCAGAATGTACAAAGTATCATCGCGCAGTATTTCGGAGAAGAACAAAGCGATGGCTTTTTTTGCGAGTTCTTCATCAGGTTCGTCGAATATCTGTTTCCCAACTTGGGTTTTCAGGGGAAGTACGGGAACACGAGCAAACCCGAAGATCCGCGTCGCCAGCATCCCTCTCCGGTATGCTTCTTCATCGACGTCCACCACCTCAGAATCTCGGAGAACAGCTTCATTTAGGTGGGTCACAATCTCTGCACATGCTACAGGGTTCACTCCAAAAACGGCAGAATACATCTTCACCCCTGACGGGATTCCGAGGATAGGAATATGATCCTCCACCACTGAAAAGACATCCCGAGCAGTCCCGTCTCCGCCACAGAATAGGATAAGGGAGACTCCTTCATTCATGAAATCATGGCAGGCACGGCGTGTATCTTCTGCACTGCTGCGTGAGGGACACTGGCATATGATCCGGTAATCCTTAATCCCACTCTCTCGGAGTGCGTTCTCCCCCATCTCCCCGCTGCAGGTGAGAAAAAAGAGTGGCAGATCCCGTATTGGCCGTAATGCAGTAGTAGCACGGTTAGTGGACACAGGGGTCGCACCACGGCGGACTGCTTCTGCAAATTGTCCGTCTGTTCCCTTAAGGGCGACCCTCCCTCCCATGCCTGCAATGGGATTAACCAGAAATCCGATACGAATGCACGGGTCTGAGATACGCTCCATGCGGAAAAAAGAATTTATGGTCCCTTGGGAAGATGGGCAAGAGATTCCCGAATCAAATCTGCGGGATACTCGTAATCCTCGAGCTTGCCCTGGAGATAGGCGTCATATGCAGAGAGATCGAAGTTCCCATGCCCAGAATTATTGAACAGGATTACCTTCTCCTCCCCGCTTTCCCTGCACTTCAACGCCTCATCAATGGTGCCCTTTAACGCATGGGCAGTTTCTGGGGCGATGATGATTCCATCTGTACGGGCAAACAGCTGCGCCGCCTCGAATACCTCGTTCTGGTGGTAAGCGACGGCCCTCATCACTCCATCATGAACCAGCCGTGAGACCAGGGGAGAAGCCCCGTGATAGCGGAGCCCTCCTGCATGGATGGCGGGAGGTATAAAGTCATGCCCGAGAGTGTACATTTTTAGAAGGGGAGTGAGGCCGGCCACATCCCCGTAGTCATACGTATAAACCCCCTTTGTGAGGCTGGGACAAGCGGCGGGTTCAACGGCAACGAGATCCACGTCTTTGTGTTTTCCTTTTAGTTTATCCCCAGCAAAGGGGAAGGAGATACCTGCGAAGTTCGAACCTCCCCCTACGCACCCAACCACCACATCGGGATACACCTCCTCTTTTGCCAGCTGCTCTTTCGCTTCCTGGCCAACCACCGTCTGATGCAGGCACACATGGTTCAGCACCGATCCCAAGGAATAATTGGTGTTCTTGTGTGTGGCTGCGTCTTCCACCGCCTCGGAAATAGCGATACCCAGACTCCCGGAGGTATCTGGATGCTTCTCCAGAATTGCCTTTCCAGCATTGGTACGCGTGGAGGGGCTGGGGAAGCACTCTGCACCCCATACCTGCATCATAATCTTCCGGTATGGTTTCTGCGCATAGCTGGAACGGACCATATAGATGGTGCAGTCAAGATCAAAATGGCAGGTGGCAAAGGCCAGCGCTGATCCCCACTGACCGGCCCCGGTTTCGGTGGCAATCCTTTCGATTCCCTCTTTCATATTGTAATATGCCTGAGCCACTGCAGTGTTCGGTTTATGACTTCCCGGTGGGCTGACCCCTTCATACTTGTAATAGATCCGTGCCGGGGTTTTCAACGCTTTTTCCAGCCGGAATGCCCGGTACAGCGGTGATGGTCTCCAGAGTCGCAATATCTCCACCACCTCTTCGGGGATGGGAATGTGCCGCATGGGACTCATCTCCTGTCTGATGAGCTCCATTGGAAAGATCGCGTGCAGATCATCAGGAGTGACCGGCTTCCGTGTCGCCGGATGGAGAGGCGGATCCAAGGGAGTTGGCAGATCAGGCAGGATGTTGTACCACTGCCGTGGCATCTCCCCCTCATCAAGTAAAATCTTTGTTTTCATCTTGTATCCCATTTTTCATTGTATAGATATATACATTATGGTATTTTTATGTGATATGATGAACATAATACAAAAATAAACAGGATTGAGAAAAATTAATATCTGTTCTCCCCATGATCTCGCTGGTGAAAATTTATGGGGTCAGAAGAAATCCTGCAGATCATGCTGGACCGACTGGAAAAGATGATTTCAGCGAAAACGATTCTCGGGGAACCGGTGGATATGGGAGAGAAGGTAGTCCTGCCCGTTGCAGGATTCGGGTTTGGTTTCGGGGTCGGAGAGGGAGGAGAGAAAGATAGAGAGTGGGGTGCCGGAGGAGGGGCAGGTGCAGGGATCACTCCTATCGCCGTCATCATTGCACATAAGGACATCCCTGGCCCGGATGGGATTCAGGTACTTTCCCTTCAGAAACATGGGGCTATGGCTGAGATCATCGGGACGGTAGCGGAATCCCTTCCTACCATCGTACAGACAATAAAAGAATTTTGTTCTGGCGGGGCCCCTTCGGAAGAGAAGGAGTAGGTTTCTATTGCCGTTTCCCCCGCATTCTGGCTCAGCTCAGAAGCCGCTTTTCTTATTGCTATATTCCTGCTCGCCATAGTATGCGTTCTGGGGATCCTGCTCGTTTTCCTTACCCCTTTTGTAATGAGGACAAGCCTTGAAAAGCGGGGAACCAAACTGACTGTTGGTGGAACCATCTATTGGGGAATTATCGGGATTAGTCTCACCTGGAAAAGAGGATATGGTCTCCTCTCCATCCAGCTGGACGAACGCTCCCTTTGGAAACAGGCGATCACGCGGGGGTTACCAGAGCCCACCATTCTATCTCCAGGTGATGTTCACGGTAGAAACTGGGAACAGCTGAGACCTTTATTGCCTGTAGCGATGCGGGGTATGGGACTCCTCCGGCACCATCTGCGGGTCCGGTCTTTTTTCTGTGATATGATTCTTGGTTTTCCTTCTGCATCGACTACCGGGCTGACGTATGGATATTTTCAAGTGGCGAAAGGCGTACTTACGCCTTTCTCCCGGGTAACGCTTCGAATGACACCAGATTTTGACCGTACAATTTGTGATGGTCTGATCTCCCTGTCCATTGAAGTACGCAACCCTCTTATCCTTGTCTTCCAACTCATCCGTCTCGGTCTCCAACAGCCGGTGCGAGGGATGTTGGTATCACGGAGGGGACTTTGAGAATTAAAAAACTGTTCATCGGCCAAATGAAGTATGCGACCACGCGGGTATTCATCCCGCTGATTCAGGAGATTGCGGGTCTCTATGAGAAGAGCGGAGGGTATACCGCATTTCTCCATACGCTCGTCATTGTGGATGCAGCAGGAACCTGGGTATATCCATTCGACGAGAAGGAATCGCTTGAGCATCTCGTCGTCCAAGTACCTGAACTTGGCACCGCGATAAACCAAGCAAGGGAGTTCGTGGCAGCTCAGGGTTCCTAAACTTCACATCTTGCGGAGAACTTCGATGGGATTCAGGGTGGAGGTCTTCCACACCAGGTAAAATTCCCAAGAGCAGGTTGGTTACGATCCAAAAGTCACCCCCAATACAGAATATTTTACTGGATTCAAGGGAACAAACATGTACTCCAGGACAAATTTTAGGTAAAAAGTCCCATCCTTATCTCCTCTCTGTAATAGTAAATGTGAAATCCGTCGAATTGCCCGCACCCAGCCAGCCGATCGAAGGGTAGGGGTCACTTGTTACCTTGAGACCGCCCAAGCAGGAGTGCTCGTCTGATTATCATTCCAGTATCACCGTTATTGACCACTTAATTCTGATAATATCGGTATCCCCTTCCATCAGTATAGGCGGATCCACCGTTGTGTTCGTCACCATTATCTGGAAATTTGTCCCAAATGCCCAACTAACAACAGAAAGAGAACAGAGACAAAGAAAGACGACCCACGTGCCTCTCAGACTATTCCCCCAAATATTCCCGTGGTATTGAGAGTATAGAGAATATAGATCACCATGGGAACAAGAACGCAGATCGCGGCATCCCGCATGCTGAGATTGCGAGCATGCTTCAGCCCAAAAATCCAGATATTCGTACTCCAGAGTAGGAAGAGGATACTAACGATAGTAGCAAGGACGAAATTCTGAATATTCATTAAGCTCTGAATCACATCATTAATCAGTATAGGGTCGGTGATCTTGGGGATCTGGACCGTTGACGCAAACTCATACATGAAGTAGATGTTGATCAATCCACCAAAGACCTGAGGTAAAAATCCAAATCCGATGAATTTCAGGGTTCTCTTGAAATTCCCGGAACTCCCTACCATAGCGGAGAGACCAAAGAAAACTACCGATGCAATCAGCCACCAGATATATGACCCCAAGAACCCTCCCACAACACCAAAAATCATCGCGATGCCGCCGGCCATTTGTTGTGATTCCGGAGGAAGTACTTGGATAAGCGCTCGTACGTTTACCTGTGTAACCAGATAGGCAGCTATGGCACTCAGAATTCCGATAAGACCCACAATTAGAACCGGGGTGGTGAGTTTCTCGGCATTTTTTACTTTTTCACTGAAAAAATGGTCAGGAATGTAAATC
>JAJRCP010000143.1 GCA_028678885.1 Methanomicrobiales archaeon | reverse complement strand
TTCACAGGCAGAAGGACAGTATCTAGGGGCCATGTTTCTATCGCATGGATAAGAATTGCGGGATCGTAGTGCCCCGTTACCCCTATCGCAGTCACTAGCCCCTGTTCTTTTGCCTCGACAAATGCTTCCAGCGCCCCACCAGTGCCCTCTATTCGGGCAACATCCTCTTCTGTTCGAACATCATGGATCTGCCAAAGATCGAGTACGGGAATATGCATTAATGAGAGTGTCGTGTGAAGGTCCTCCAATGCTCCCCTTCGGTCTCTTCGTGCAGATTTACTGGTCTGGAAAATTTTCGACCTTTCTTTCTTATCTTCACTCCAGAATACGCCATAGTACCCTTCGCTTCCATCATAGGCACGGGCGGAATCCCAGTAGGAGATACCCTGTGCTGATGCTGCTTGGATCACGGATGCCGCCTCTTTTGTCCGACCATATGTGCGAAGAATTCCTTCACCACCGAGACCCACGCAGGTGACGGTTCTTCCTGTTCTTCCAAGAATACATTCTTTGATGCGTTCCATGAAAATCTCCAAGGGTTAGTGTATAAGAAATCTTTTCCGGAATCTATCGCACCCTGCTGTGATACCCCTCCTTTTCCAAGGCATTATTGATCTGTTCGATATGGTCGGTGCCCCGTGTCTCGATCTCCAAGTCTACACGGGTAGTAAACAGCGGGAGATTACGTCCCCCTCGTACATGATCGATATCCAGGATATTTCCCCTGCATCGTGCGATCACGCCAAGCAGTTTTGCCAGGGAGCCCGGCATGTCCTCGATACAAACAGATATTCGCATGATCCTCTCTTTTTCCAGAAGCCCCTGCCTGATAACCCGTTCAAGGAGCGTGTTGTCCACGTTTCCACCGCTAATAATGAGAACGATAGTGTTCTCTTTCTTTAGGGGTATAGTACCAGTGAGCAATGCAGCAAGAGGGGTTGCCCCCGCTCCCTCTGCTATTACTTTTTTTCTCTCTAGTAATAGCCTCATTGCCTCTGCGATCTGGTCTTCGGTAACAAGGAGCATGTTGTCCACAAAGCGGTGCACATAGGAGAGGGTGATCTCACCGGGGGTTTTCACGGCAATACCATCAGCAATGGAGATCTCTGAAGAGATCTCCTCAACCCTTCCCGAATAATATGCCCGGTACATCGAAGGGCAGGCTGCCGCCTGGACCCCGATTATTTGAACCTGTTCGAAGAGCTCTTTTGCAGCGATTGCAATCCCGCTGATCAATCCACCCCCACCAACCGGAACGATGATATGATCTGTCTCCGGCAGATCCTTATATATCTCCAGGGAGATAGAACCCTGACCGGCAATCACTTCCGGATCGTCATAAGGATGAATAAAGAGTGCCCCTCTTTTTTCCAGATGCTGGGCATATTCCAGACTCTCTTGGAGATTTTTCCCATGGATGATCACCTCCGCACCGTAATGACGAGTGGCCTCCTGCTTACTCAGGGGAGCACTCTCAGGCATAACTATTGTCGCTGATACTCCAGCAGTCTGAGCCGCCACGGCCACGCCCTGAGCATGATTTCCTCCTGAAGCGGTAACCACCCCTTCGGGACCGATCTCTGCCCGGTGACATAGCACCTTGTTCATCGCACCCCGGATTTTGAAGGATCCTGCTCTCTGCAATGTTTCAAGTTTCAGATAGACCGGCGCTTCACACATCGAACTGAAGGTCGGTGAATAGATAAGGGGCGTGCGGATGATATGGTTCCTAATGCGGTCAGAGGCCTCCTCAATATCAGCAAGTGTCACCATGGAGGAATGATTGAGCTAATTCTTTTTTATTGTTATGGAACAACTAGAACGACCGATGGGCGTTATCCTATCATTCAATTGTATTATTCGACCCTGATCCCTCGCCTGCGGAGTTTATCAGTCTTTTTCTGGGAGCAGATCTCACACCGGAATTCAGGTTTTACATCCTCGCTCCGGTCATAGTTCGCCGTACGGACGAGCCTGTAGCCTCTGCTCACTTTCCCGCAATCCACACTGACGATTTTCTCCTTCACTTCCCACTGCGCTGCGAGAGCCTGAGAGGTAAAATGAACTGATCCACCCAGAAAAAGATCAGCCCCCCAATAAGGTTTGCCATAATCGCACTTACGATCTGTCCTGTTGCGGCAAGAAGAATTACTACACCCACAAGAATAGGAGTGCTTGCCTGCCAGCGGAGAAGATACAGGCCATACCGTGTGAAATTGACCCGCATAGGTACTTTTCCATCAAGGGATATTTTGTAGTCTTTGATCCTGTCCGGGAATAGGTTTATGTTCCGTGCTGGATCATTACCCAGTACTGAGTGGAGGCAGGCAAGATGGAGAGAATGGTGGGTAAAGTGACTCATTACTTCCCAAAAATCGGGGTGGCGGTGGTGCGATTATCAGATGAATTGAATACCGGAGACCAGATTCGGATAAGTGGGGCCCATGCGAATTTCAGTCAGCTGGTCACATCCATGCAGATCGAGCATGCAGCCATCATTACTGCGAAAAAGGGGCAGGAAGTTGGGATGAAAGTATCACAGGAGGTACGAGCAGGCGATATCGTCTACCAGATCACTCCGGATTAATTTCTCTAAAACGATCCAATTATGAGGCGAGTATCCTAGTGAGATGAAATGAGCGATTCAAGCAGGAACATTTTTAAAAATTCACTATCATCGTATTTCTTGTTCATATCTGCAAACAGGATCGATTCTTCCTTACCAATTTCTTGCATTGTAAGACTGATACAATAGAACAATGCGTACCATCCTGAGAAGCAATGTCGCAACGAATAGATTCCCCCGCTTATTTTCATTCAATTTTCTGGATAATCTTCTCCCGTTTCATCGGTCTCTTGATCTATCTTGTTATCATATTTCTACTTAGTTCGTTACCGCTAACTAACGAGGTATATCATTAGGTTTTCGAATTACTGACTTCTCTCCCTGTCATCGGACTTGTTGTTGCCTTCACCATACTTTTTCTTATCGGAGAGGTTTTTTTCGCACTCGGATTTCCCCTCAATCTTCCGGGTCCTTTTTTCAACGCTCTGGGAAGCATCTTTCTTGTTTCCTTCCTGTTGTCCCTCCTTTACCTCGTAGATCGCATTACGGACGTCACCGTTTTTTCTATTCTTAGGCCGGTTGTTCCGCTTATCTATTTCCTTGTCTTTATCCTTGTTCTGCTCATACAGTATGTTCACCTGTTCTCGCAGGAGTGGGAAGGGGAGAGAGAGAAACCTGAACAGACCTCCACCG
>JAJRCP010000142.1 GCA_028678885.1 Methanomicrobiales archaeon | reverse complement strand
TGGTAACATTCTTTTCATTGCCCAGATACTGGGACTGGATGAGTTTCTTTAGCTGGCCAAGATTCTTTACATCATCCGGATTGATAGTAGGGATTGTGGTGACTCCACTACTTGGCGTGTCGCCAGGCTTTAGATCAGCCGGTGACATACCCAAGAACTGCAGGATCCGCTGGAAGAGCGAGGTTTTCGGGGAAGCATCTGCGTGGATCACTTTAACAGAACTGTTTCCGTTGATGATGATGGTTCTTTCATCTGACAGATGAACATTCCCTTCACAATTAAGGCTAGACGTACTGTCTGCTGCCTCCAGAGATAAGGCCTGTCGTTGGAATTTCCCGATGATTGTTCCCCCATCTTTCATGGAGAACAGGATCTTTTTTACTTCAACACCGTTACAGGTGAGAGTGCTATTTGCTGTATCAATATGTACTCCTGTCAAATCTTCGTCCCCTGCTTCTTCGTCTTCTTCGATGAAACTGACCTTCCCATTGATGGTGAAAAAGACTGTCAAGACCCCCTTACTCTTCAGATTCAGGGTGACCGGTCGCACAGTGATCTTCTCACACTTCGTGGCATTGACAACAACCTCGGCGGAGGCATTGTAATCTGAGGCTATATCCCCTAGGAGAAGCTCAGGGGCGGTAATATTTGCGATGTTCGTGACTGTTTGTGAACCACATACTTGGGAACAGGACATGTTGATCTGCAGCGTTTCATACGAATCATTGTCAATGGTAAGATTCCATACGTTGTCGGTGAACGTGCCCTTCGAAGACAGATTGTTTTTAATCGTACATCCTTCCGGAACCTGTTCGGTCACATTCACGCCGTAATCGGTCGTGTCATTGCTGTTCGTGACCTTGATCAACCAGGTGATATTTTCTCCGGGTTTAACCTCCTGGGCACCTACCACGGTTTTGTTGAGGGTTAGATTGGATGCTCCGGCCGCTCCGCAGAATAGAAGCAGCTCAATGAGGATAATCATTCCGAGCATTACGCCTTTTTTCTTCATACGCATCAAAACTTGAGAACTGTTCTTATATATTGATAAGATAGAAATGGTCTCAATATTTCAGGAAATGGTTCATGGATTGAACCAGCAGGTTCAATACTGGCCAATGCCCGTATGGTAATAATTTACCCTACAATGGAACCCGTAAACTAATCGTAATATTTCTTGTCTCTTTTTCTCGCAGATAGATCACATTCACTCTATTCTGGTCTTCGACTTTTTGTTCGTCGGGATCGAAGATTTCTACGATGATTACAAGGGAATTGATGTCCACCGTCCCTATATTGGTAATCGCCATCTTGGCAGTATACGTACAATCACCGAGAAGATACTGAGCACCTTTTTCAGGATATCCAAATGAACGACATCTCAGCAGGTTGGGTAGTCAAGCATCCTCCGCATAGTAGGAGAAAAAGGAGAGAAAGTGAAAAAAAGCCTATTTTTCTATTTTGCCGGGCACCTCGAGTAATAATTATTGCCCAAGATGGGCACTTATCCCATTTGAGAATGTTGGATCCCTCTTGAATTTGGAGCAGGATCAGACTTCCCTATACGCGAGAATCGTATCATAGTACGATTCACCTTATCACAGGAAACAAGGCATATTTATGGCTATAGCCTCCAAATATAATCACCAGACATGGATTCCCTTTTTCCGCAGGAAAATGGTTATGCACTATCCTCCCGTATGGAGAAGATGGATAATATACTGCAGAGCATTCATCAGGTGCTCTCCGACCTACACGTTTCACTAGATCGAGCTAAAGATATCGACCGTAGGGTAACCGAACTCGAAACAACAGTCAGCAGGACGAATAGTATCATCATGGATCTCAAAACTGTTGGCGGTCTTCGTTCCGAGTGTGGTGACCGGCTCACCACGTTGGAAGGCATGGTAAACCGGCTATACACCATGACCGCAGAACAAAAAAACGCACTGGAACATCTGATAGAGACCCACGGAAAAGCTATCGAAGATCTCAAAAAAGATGTCTACCGAAAGGAACAGGATTCCAATGAGTCTGCGATTCAGGAAATAGAGGAACTCGTGCGCAGGCGATCGTGAACAACCCTGTGTTGCTTCTCTTTGAGCTGTCTGGGGAACATCCAACGCTCCCTACGGCAGAGGTCGAAGCAGTGGGAAGGATCATCAAATCCTATCCCCAAGTTGCCATCGCGGAATGTCATTCTCTTGATCAGACCAAACGGCTCTCTCTCTGCCATGTGGTCATGGAGTATCTTGGACAGTGCCGTGCAACAGAGACCGATATTCTCACATTTATTACTCGCCTATATCTTGTCTCATCCGATTCTTTCCGGGTGCGGGTGAAGAAAGTCCAGGGGGCATCTCCGATGATTTCCGCATCCTATCTGGAAGTCCTTATCGGTGATCATATCCAAGGGGAAGTATCCCTTGATAACCCGGAGAACGAATTCCGAATGGTACTTTCTGGAGAGTGGGCATTCTTTGGACGAGTGATCCATGTGATCGATCGGGGAGCGTACCTGTACCGGAATCCTCTTCGCCGCCCTTTCTTCCATCCAGGAGTCATGCTACCACGCTTCGCCCGAACGATGGTGAACCTCTCTCTTATCTGTTCGGGGGAGCTCCTCATCGATCCTTTTTGTGGGACGGGGGGAATGCTCCTAGAAGGAAAATTCGTCGGTGCAGAGCTCGCGGGGGGCGATGTGGACCCGTGCATGGTCGCAGGAACCCGGAAGAATATACCTCATGTAGATGTGGTGATTGAAGATGCAGCCTATATGCCCTTCCAAGATGACTGCGCCGATGCAGTGGTTACCGATCTGCCCTACGGGCAGTCCGTTGGCATTAGGGCTGAAAATCTTTCCTGCCTCTCTGAAAGAGCTCTTGCAGAGATTTTTCGTGTTCTGAAGAGAGGGAGGCGGGCGGTTGTTATCAGCCATCGGGATATACGCCACTTGGCAGGGGACTTTGTTCTCCTGCAATATCACAAACAGAGGGTTCATAAGAGTCTTACGCGGCACACCATGGTGCTGAAAAAAGAATAGGGAAAAAAGGAGTGTGTTTTTTAGAGAACAATAGAAAAGTGTTCAATATGCTTTTGCTGATTAAGACTCATAGGAAAACCGTCCTCCCCCAATGAAAATTTCAATCAAGTTCATATGTAAGATTGCATCGGGTTCCTACAATGTTAGGAGCATTATTCCTGATCAAGCGTTATCAGAAAAAGAAATCTTAGGATATATGAATCGATCCTTCCGATATAAAAATAGGATTCTATCTGGGAGTCCTACTCCACGATTCTCTGTTCAGAATAACGGTCCTCATCCGCAAGCAGGAACTCTTCGCTCATAGAGAGTCCATTTTTAGGACAGGCATCTGTACACTGTGAACAGAAGATACATTGGGTGACCCAGATCCTCATCCTCTTTGTCTCCGGTAGAATGTCGATGGCATGAGCCGGGCAGACTTTGGCGCAGAGCGTGCATCCGGTACAGGCTTCCCGCTCATACGCAATCTTCCCCCGGAATCTCAGTGGAAGTTTTACAGGCGGATTCATCCCTACCTTTCCTTCATTCACCTCACGCAAGAATTGCGTTATGGAGGAAGGAAGGTACTTAGCGGGAAATTTGTTCGTGGCTGGTTCGAGAAAGAGCTGTTTAAGGAGTTCCGGTATCATGGGAAGAAGGGCCATGGTTACACACCTCCGAGGCTATCCAAGAATAGGAGGGTGAGGCCAAGGATTCCCAGTCCTCCGAGGTAGATCCAGTACATGGTAACGACCTGACTGATTCTGAATCGAGCCATCGCCACCCGGATTAACGATACAGATACGAAGAGCACAGCAAGAACCTTGACGATATACCAGAGAAAGTCGAGAAGTATTCCAAGAGCGGGAATACCTGGTACAAATTCTGACAGCCCCCAGGGCAGGAACAAAGCTACAATCACGCTTGCCATTGCTACACTTTTTACTCCCTGAGCAAGATAGAACATAGCAAGATTCTTTCCCGAATACTCCACCATTAGACCTCCTGCAAGTTCTGTTTCCGCTTCCGGTGTGTCAAAAGGTACTCTAGAAAGCTCTCCTGGGGTGACGAAAATGAGCACGATAAGTAGGATAAGGGCCCCAATTATGCCCAGAGGTCCTGCCACACTCCAGATGGGAGTGGAGGTGAGTGACGCGAGGCTGAATGGATCTTGCACGCCTGCTCTCGCAAGCCTCCAGGCAAGGGCGATAAAGACCGTTGCGAGAGGAAGTTCGTAAGCCATCATTGTGATCATCTCTCGCTGGGCCCCTACCGTTGCATAGGGAGAACCGGAGGCGAATCCCCCTGTTACCATGGCAAGTGCTGGCACCGTGAGCAGGTACATAATGAGAATGATATCCCCATACACACCGAGCACTGGTGGAAGTCCCCCGATGGGTAGATAAAGCAGGATGGTAACCGATGCTGCCAAGGCAAACACTGGTGCAGCATTGAAAAGCCAGGAGATGGCATTCTCCGGGATGATATTCTCCTTCAATAAGAGTTTTCTGATGTCGATGAATGGCTGGCGTAGTGGTGGTCCGATTCGGGCCTGCATGTGTGCAGTCAGTTTTCTATCGACGCCAAGTACGCCCAGGCCAAACCCAATCCCGAAGAGCGCGACGAAGATCGTCCCGAGTACAACATACAGGAATCCCCCCAGCTGCTCAATCATGTTGGAGCCTCCGTGTCTTCTCCACAGATAGACGATGGAGTTCCTCCTTGGAAAGGATTGCTTGTTGTTCTTTGTTTACCACCGCGACCCGATCGGTGCAGGAGAGACAGGGATCGATAGACGCCACAATGATGGGGATATCCGCGATCTGTTCTCCTCGCAATATAACCGGCCAGGATATCAGATTGCTGTAGGAAGAAGCCTTTACCTTCCATGCATACGGAGCCTCTTCACCCTCCATTCGCACGTAATGGAGTGCCTCCCCCCGGGGAGCCTCGTGCCGCCCTATGGCCTCTCCTTTTGCCTTCTTGCAGGCAAGGAGGAGTTTTGCGATCTTCTCCTCCCAGATGATCGGTCCCGAAGGTATATTGTCGAGACACTGCTGGATGATGTCAATGGACTGGCCGATCTCAAGCACACGTACGACGATGCGATCGTAGACATCTCCCCGCACTTCTCCCATCAGCAGGTTCGGTGTTACGATATCGATGGAGAGATCACCGTAGGCACAGTAAGGGTAGTCAATCCGCACGTCTTTTTTGACTCCGGATGCTCGTGCCGTGGGACCAACTACACAGAGTTTCATTGCATCCTCATAGGTCAGAATCCCATGGTCCCGGCACCGCATGGTAATGGTCCGGTCATGCAGGAAGACGTGCAGGAGTTTGTCCATTAGTTCCCGATAATAGGTGAGACACTGCTGGATTCGGGGGTACTGTTCTTCAACGATATCCCTGCGCACTCCACCCACTTGGATGATACCGTAATTTACCCGGTTCCCCGTGATTAGCTCAATAACATCCATAGCCTCTTCCCTCACCCTCCAGGCAAGGTAGAAGAGTGAGTCAAATCCGAGCTCGTGTGCCGCGACTCCTGCCCAGAGCAGATGAGACTGTATCCGCTCCATTTCCGCGATGATTGTGCGGATGTAATCGGCACGTTCAGGTACCTGGATTTCCATAATCTGCTCGACGGCTCGTGCGAAACAGATGGAATGGGTCACCCCGCAGATCCCGCAGATTCGATCGGTGAGATGGACAATCTGGACAGGATTCCTGCGCATTCCCATCCATTCGATTCCACGATGAGTCTGGCCAGGGGCGAAGTCCACACTCTCGACTACCTCTCCGTTCATCTGGAAGGTGAACATCACCGGTTCTTTCAGGGCCGGGTGTATCGGGCCTATCGGAATGGTATAGGAGGATTTTTTCACGGGTGCTTCACCGCTCATTCTTTCTTCACTTCCGTCTCGGTCTCATTCGGTGCCTCAGAGGGATCATGACATTCCACCGAGCATACCGGTGCTTCTGGTTTTTCCGGAACAGGGGGAGCGGGGCGATCTTTTGGCCGCTTCGCTTCCCAGAGGTTTTTGATCATGGAGGGTGGAATGCCCTTCTCGTCTTTTCTCCAGGGATAGACTCCAGGAGGGAAGTCATCTGGGAGGAAGAGACGTCTGGGATCAGGTATCCCCACCACTTCGATTCCAAGCATCTCCTGCTTTTCCCGTTCCGTAAATACCGCGCTGGGCATGAGATCGCTGATTGTGGGAACACGGGGATCACTTTTCGGCACCCGGATTTTCAGGTTTACCAAATATTCTCCGTGCTTCACCCCGAAATACAGACTAAAGGTGTACACGAGCTCGATCTGATCCTCGATATCCACACCGGAGATCACTGCTAGGTGGGGAAAACTGATATCGATCAGGGTCTGGATGGCTGGTTTCAGGAGCTCCTGCCGCAGGGTGATCCAAAGATTGTAGTTCGGGCGTTTCTTCATTCCCTCTGCACGCTCCCTGATGAGAGTACCTTCTACTCCCTCACCAAAGGTATTCCGGAACCGATCCACCACTTCCTGGGGAGTGAGCGGTGTCATGCCAATCATGTGGCACCCCCTTGCAGCTGCTCAAGTTTCTCGATGGCCTTCACCACTCCGTGCAGGATCGCTTCCGGACGGGGAGGGCAGCCCGACACATAGATATCGACCGGAATTACGTCATCAATGGGGCCGGCCAAGCTGTAGGAATCATAGTATACACCTCCACTCTCCCCGCAGGTGCCCACACAGATGACTACCTTTGGATCCGGTGTCTGCTCCATGATCCGGAGTACCCGTTCCTTCATTTTGTTGGGAACAGGGCCGGTTACTAATAGAGCATCAGCGTGCCGGGGTGACCCCACGAGTTTGACACCAAAACGCTCGGGATCATACCGGGGGGCCAGGGCGGCGACAATCTCGATCTCACATCCGTTGCAGGAACCAGAATTCAAGTGGTAGACCCACAGGGACCGATTGAACGAGGGGGTGGGTTTCATGGGATCACTACCAGGATAAGTAGGATTGCTGTCACGCAGAACATCCAGAGAAGATAATCGGTTATGATACCGGTATGCAAGGGAATTAGATTCCGGTAATAAACCCTCAATGAATCCATGTATCCCCAGTACAGGTTTCCTGCACTAATCTGGACCCCTCTTTTTGCGGGTTCGGGATTCCCTGAAATGAATGGTTTCACTTGTTCTGTACCTCTCTTGTACCCTTTTTCTCCGGATGCATAGATAATATAGATAAGGATAAGGGCAACTATGATGGATACGAACCAAAAGATCGGGTTCCAGAACCCGGATCCGGTGAAAAGTGTGAAATCGGGCATCTCATCGACCTCCGAGAATGACAGAGAGATAACCTCCCTGGTTGACCAGCGCCTGGGCTGCAGGTGCGACGATCGTATTCACTACGACCTGCGGGAAGAAGCCGAATACAACAATAAGCACCGCAAGTATACCCATTCCGATAAGCATGGGCAGGGGAGCCTCCCGTACCCCGGCATATTCCAGAAGCCGGGGACCCATGAAGATGGAATGGAATACCTTCACAAAGGAAGCAAGGGTTAGGATGGAGACCACTAGGGCGATAATTGCAAGAACCGGGTTGAACAAATACACGGACTCATAAATTAACAGCTTGGAGGCGAACCCGTTAAAAGGAGGTACCCCGGCGATGGCGAGGACGCCGATCATGAAAAAGATCATGGTGTACTTCATGGAATGCCCGAGACCCCCCATCTTATCCAAATCCCGTGTTCCAATACGGTAGATGATCGATCCCGCGGTAAGGAAGAGGAGACCCTCATAGATCGCATGGTTAATGATATGGAAAATCCCCCCCTCCATCGCTATTATCCCAAAGCTGGAAAGCTGGGCCGGATTTCCGAGCACTGCAAGACCCACCCCCATCCCTAGGAGCATGTATCCTATCTGGGATATGCCTTGATACGCTATCAGCCTCTGTACGTCCTTCTGGGGTATGGCCATAGTTACTCCTATCACCATGGAAAGCACTCCCAGGGTAATGAGTACCCACCCAATAGTCACATAACTAAGGGTGAGGCCGTACATAGTGAAAACAAACCGGAAGAGAGCGTACAGACTCGCCAGGCTGACCACCACCAGCATGGCCGTCACCGAGGAAGGTGCAAGAGAATATGCGTCCGGGGTCCAGAAATGCATCGGTACTGCTCCGCACTTAGTTGACAATGCCATCACAATGAGTATCAATGCAATTTTATCTATAAGAGTGAACTGTAACCTTTGGGCAAGCATTGCAATATTGAGGGCGTTATACTGTCCGTACAATATGGCAATGGCAAAGAGGAAGAAAATGGCAGCAATGGTGCTGACAATGAAATACTTAATCGCTGCTTCAATAGCTCTCCCCTTTTCCACACGATAAGCGACGAGACCGGCCGATGCCATGGAGGATATCTCTAGAAAGACGAAGAAATTGAAGAGATCTCCGGTGGTGACCATCCCCATCACTGAACAGATGAGGAGGAGGAACAGAGTATAATATTGCTCAAGGCTAGATCGCTCCTGGTCTGCACTCATAGAATAAAGAATTACAGAAAAACCTATCATCGCCATGATTACCTCCATGGCCGCACTCATGGCATCTACGGTGAAAATAATTCGGATAGGAATTCCGCCAGAATCGATTGGTACGGTGAGATTAGAAGTGGATGCGCCAAAGACATAGATTACTGTCCCCTGAGTTAATACTATCGAAGCGAGAAGAATAGCAATAAGCGAGGTAACCGTCACAACACCGAGAACCCAGGTTTTTCGCCACATTGGTGATATCCTCGCAACGAGCGGGCAGAGGAAAGCACCAATAAGCGGTATTGCAACAACGAGGATAGGGGCATTTTTTATAACGAAATCAGTGATCATTCTCTCAGCTCCCTCATTTTTTCAACATCGACGCTTCCATATTTTCGGTAGATCACCATTGTAAAAGATAGGAGCAATGCGCTCGTGGCAACACCAATGACGATAGAAGTCAGCACCAATGCTTGGGGTGTCGGAAGAACCATATTCGTAGAAGGCGCGAGTGTGAAGATTGGAGCTACCCCCCCTTCACGGTATCCAATGGATATTATCAGAAGATTTACAGCAGATTCCAGGATATTTATACCGAGGAGGACCTTAACGAGATTCTTTTTCGTAAGGATGGTCAGGATAGCAATGAAGGTTAAAATAACCACCGTAAAATATGGCAAATTCCAGAACATCTCAGGCCTCCTCCTCATTTTCCAGACCTGAGAGCAAGTAGAGCAGCACCATGGTTAGACCACCCCAAACCTCCGTTCCAACAGCAATGTTCATCAAGGGAAGGAATCCTGCGGTATTCAATTCACCAGGATTGGGACCAAAGCTAACAGTAGTTCCAAATAATGATCCAGAATTGGCAAGCCAGTTATAGAAAAACGGGAATCCTATCACTAATCCTGCCAACCCTGCACCGATGAAGAGCATGAGGCCGCCAGATTCCTGGAACCATAATACAGTTTTATTGATCATTTCCTTGATATCCTGATACGAATATGCCACCAACACCAGTGCCGTCCCCGTGGCAACTACTGCACCCCCCTGAAATCCACCGCCAGGTGTTAGATGACCATGCATGATGACGTACCAACCAAAAATCACTAGAAATGGATATCCAAGGTCTACGGAGATGCGCACAATTTTACTCATCCGCATCATCTTCACCCCCATAGAATCTGCGAAACATCAATGCC
>JAJRCP010000014.1 GCA_028678885.1 Methanomicrobiales archaeon | reverse complement strand
ACCCCGGTCATCACACATGGGGTGCTGGAAGTGACCTTCCGTAAGGCACCTATTCGTGAAAACATCATTGACTAATTTTTCTTTTGGGTAAGGTCCCATTTTAGCCCCTAACTTTCTTTATAGCGTCTATTCTAAAAATCACGATATGAGGCGAGAATAAGAAATAAAGACTTCTCATAAAAATTCTCAGGATAGACTTCTCACTTTTTCCAATCGTGATTGAGTTCGATTTTTTATTCATAAATTTTCCGTCCATGATTCAAAGATAATTTGGGGGCAAAAACGGGACTATACCCTTTCTTTTTTATACTCAATGAATCCACTCACGGAGTAGCGTGAGGTACAGTTTCAGAAATCCAACAGCTCCGGATATTCACCAAGCTAATCCTGGAACGCGTTTCTTAAACAGGAGAGATTGAAGTCCGATCTTGCGAACTGCACCAGCACTGCCTATCTGATCTGAAAAACCGGATCGCCCCAACTTTTTACGAAAGAATAAGATATGGTGCAACAACTCTATAATCGTTAAAGGACCAGTTGATGAATTGTATGGCAAAGATCACCATTTCCCTTATTAAGGCCGACATCGGGAGTCTTCCCGGGCATTCCCATACCCACTCCCTAATCCTGGAGAAAGCCGCAAAACTACTGAAGGAAGCAGAAGGAACCCTCCTTATCGACTCCTTCGTGACCCATGTTGGAGACGACCTGCAGCTGCTGATGACCCATCGGAGAGGAGAAGACGATCGGGATATCCATGAGCTGGCCTGGAATACGTTCGTTGCCTGTGCAGAAATGGCGAAAGAGATGAAGCTTTACGGCGCTGGGCAAGATCTCCTCAGCGACGCATTCAGCTGTAATGTAAAGGGGATGGGACCGGGAGTCGCGGAGATCGAATTCGAAGAGAGGAAGAGCGATCCCCTACTCGCCTTTATGGCCGACAAAACCGAGCCGGGGGCCTGGAATTTCTTCCTGTACAAAATGTTCGCCGACCCCTTCAACACCCCCGGTCTGGTGATCGATCCCCAGATGCACGACGGATTTATCTTTGAAGTCCACGACGTGAAGATGAAACGGAAGATAAGATTCAGGACACCGGAAGAGACGTATAGCCTCCTTGCCTATATCGGTGCACCCTCCCGTTATGTGGTGAAGTACGTATGGCGCAAAGACGGATTGATCGCCGCATCAACCAGTACGCAGCGTCTAAGCCTCATCGCTGGACGTTACGTCGGGAAGGACGATCCGGTGATGCTCGTCCGTGCACAGAGCGGACTCCCCGCGGTCGGAGAGGTCATCGAACCCTTCGCAACGCCGGTGATCGTGGCTGGTTGGATGCGGGGTTCCCATCACGGACCCTTGATGCCTGTCGGCCTGATGGATGCAAAATGCACCCGTTTCGATGGACCGCCCCGGGTGATATGTATGGGCTTTCAGATAAATGAAGGAAAACTTCTCGGACCGACGGATATGTTTGACGATCCCGCGTACGACCGGGTACGGGATAAGGTGAACGATCTCGCCGATTACCTGCGTGCCCATGGACCCTTCGAACCGCACCGCCTCTCCCTCGACGAGATGGAATATACCACCCTTCCCGACGTTGAGAAGCAATTGAAGGGTCGCTGGGAGAATATCCCCGAGACCTGGTAGAGTACCCCGACTTTTTTTTCATTGGAGTTCCTGGTGTAAGATGTAAGAGATCCCGATTTGCAGGACCGCATGATCCGATTGTCCCATTTTCGGGACGTATTCCCCCCATCAGTCTCGAGACCCCCTTAGGCGTCCTTCGTCCCCCGGATGACCAATAATGAGGATTGATTTGAAAGTATCACTATCGAGAATTGGATAACTCCGTTGAGGGATGTAATCGCATGTTTTTCTGCACATCAGCGATCAGGATAGACCTTTGTATTTAACGGTCTGAATCATTTATCGACATCTCGGTGATGCTAACTTCGATAATCCAAAATTATATCATGTTCCATTCACCACATAACGGAGATGGCGGTCAGCATCGTTTTACCCATAAAAAAAGTATTCGGCCTCGTGGACACGAAAGTTGTCGTCGAGATCAAGGATGAAAAAAGGAAACTGCAGGGGAGACTCATCGCTGTCGATGAATACCTGAACCTGCACATGGAAGAAACGATAGAATTCGTGGACAACCAGAGAGGACGGAATCTGGGAACCGTCGTAATCCGGGGCAACAATATCCTTACCATCGCCCCGGTGATCTTATAGATAGTGATATGGCATCCGTCGAAGAAGAAGCCCTGCGCATCATCCAGTGTACTCCCGGGGGAGTGCTGCAGAGCGAGCTGTGGAAGATCCTGAAGATTGACAGCAGGAAATGTTCCCGCGTCGTGAAGAAACTCCTGGACATGGGACTGATCGAGCGGGTCGAGCATCGGAGCGACGGTATTAAAACCTTCATCCTCCGGGGAAAGAAAAAGACGGTGGACGCGTGTCTTCTCCTGGCTGAACAGGAGCTGGTTCCCTGTATCGCCTGCGACCGTGAGTGCATTGTCGAAGAATGCAACCTGATTGTAGACTGGATGTACCAGCTCGCCATTGAGGAAGCGAAGAAGTAACGCCGATCCATTTCATAGCTATTCATTATCTTTTCCTCCCATCACCGGTGAGTGCACCTCTCTTCCGATTACGGCGTATCTCCTGCTATTGCTACCGTCCTCATGGTAGCGCTTACGCTTCTTCTCGCCCTCCTTGTCCTTCTCCTGTTCTCTCTTCCCTCCTCCTGGCAGACGGGAGAGCCTCCTGCTATTTTCGTGATCCACTCTATCGAGCACCGCAGCGACCGGGAGCCTCACGCGCTGAATTTTGACAGCCGGGTGATCCTCGTGCACAACGGGACCAGCACCTACCAGAATTCCAATCTGTACGCGATATTCTACCGAAACCAGGTGCCGCTCTATGCGGCGATCTCCACTCTCAACGGGTACGACTTTATATCAACACGCCATTATGGAGTCCAGTGGATGGGAGGCTCCGGCTGCTCTGATTCCACATGGACCCCTGGTGAATCGACGGTTATCGATTTCGCGGACGGAACCTTTCACCAGGGAGACCGCGTGCAGGTCGACATTCTCGAGACCGCGTCCAACCGGACGATTTCACGCCACCGGTACAGTGCGTAAAGGTAAGAGGTATGGGACCTTTCAATTAGGGACTTTCCTGATACTTTGAGAAAACTGTGGATATTCTGCAAAAGTGGATTTGAAAGATATTATCGTTATTGGGGAGCGATGAGGGACTTCACATTTTCTTTACCCACATCAAACACGAATGTCGTTTTGGGCAGGATAAACGTGAACCGGGAAATCTGATCGCTAGTTAGGACCTACAGAAAAAAGATCGCGATCAACTCTCACATATGATTTCCAAGAATGGTGAGAACATTCCTCAGCCGATAGTTCTTCATGATCGTCCCCAGTTCGTCGAGGGCATAGTCCCGTACCTCCTGGTCTCCCCGCGTATGTGCAGAAACGGCGATATCTACGAGCTGGAGGAGAACGATGAAACTCCGGTTCATATCGTTTGGACTGGCTGATGACACAAATCCACCCTAGGTGAATTGTTTTATCCGGGCAGTCTTAATACTAGTGAAAGAATCGTCGCCGGTCATGGATAAGGGGTGATTACGTTTTCTATTTTTT
>JAJRCP010000141.1 GCA_028678885.1 Methanomicrobiales archaeon | reverse complement strand
GGATCAGACCGATGCTCAGAAGCTTATCCAGATGTTTTTTTGTGTTCTCATAACTTGTCTCAATCTCATGGGAAATGGTACGGGCATCTTTTGGTTTCTTCTCAATCAATTTCAGAATACGAAGACGTACACTACTGCTGAGTACATCGAGATACTCAGAAAGCTCCTGGAGAAAATCGATATCTCCTGTCCCTAAGAGAGTCTCTGAAGGAGGCTGCCCGCTCATTCTCTCAATCCTAACATTCGTCTCTTTCCCCGTTGGCATAAAGGTATGCGCAGAGAAAACAGTTTTACGAAGGCTTTGGATTATAGAAATAATTAGGGGATATCCTATGGTTCCGTAATCATAATCAGAGACAACTACTTCCTATCGATCCTTCTACCAGTGTTCGAACAGACCAACGCTACTCTGCCATAAAGAGATACCAGTTCTCCTTTCGTGCTGAGAATCGCTTGGGCCCTCCCAGAAATATATCCAGATGGTCGGCCTTATCGGTTGACGTTCTTCTGTTGTACCCTAATTGGAAACGGTTTGTGCTCATTTATATCTGGTAAGAATGAAAGAGCTGAAATTTTTGAAAAGTGGGGTCTTTTTCTGAAGGTCGATGTATAACGGAAATCACTGTCAAAGAGATCATTTTTCCGGAGGCATATCCTTCAATATTTTTTTCAGGATAGAGACGAATACTATTATGAAGGTATAGTTGATCTCATGGGAATTCTCCACGGGCTTACGAAACCGAATATCAGGGCTCTTATCGAGAAAAAAGATATCGATGGACTTCTCCGCTCCGTAACCTCCACCGATTATGTAGGTTTTTCAGAGACGATATCTGCTCTCAAAATGCTAGGTGAAGAGGCTCTCGAACCCCTCTTCAAAGCTCTTCGGGATCCCGATGGAAGAATCCGAGGGATTTCTGTCCTTGTGCTGGGAGAGATGCGCGATCCCAGAGCCGTTGAACCATTAATCCAACGGTTCTCTGATGAGGAGTGGCATGTGCGATTTTACGCGGTACTTGCCCTAGGACTGATCGGGGAATCCTCAATCGATTTCCTAATTCCGGTAACCCGGAGTCCAGAACCGGAAGCACGGAGAGGTGCGGTACGGGCCTTGGGTGAGCTACGAAATTCTCGTACTATCCCTATTCTTCTTGAGACGCTGAGGGATCCGGATAAATTTGTTCGCATTACTGCGGTTTGGGCCCTTGGTGGGATCAACGATCCCCGGACGGTTGAGCCACTGCTCTGCACGCTTCAGGATCCTGATCCGGAAGTTCGTTCCCGGGCTGCAATTGCCCTCTCCTCGATGCACATCTCTACCTCCCTTGACTCACTAATCTCTGCACTTCAGGTTGAGAATGTGGGAATTCGCATGGAAGCAGCATCAGCACTGGGGGAATTGAACGATCCAGCTGCGGTTGATCCTCTCATTCGGGCGCTGGAGGATGAAAACTCCATGATTCGGAGAAATGCCGCGATCTCATTAGGAAAGATCGGGGATTCCCGTGCCGTTGACCCGCTTATCCATCGATTGAAGGATGAACACTGGAATGTCAGGGAAGGAGCCGCGATCTCATTGGGAAAGATCGGGGATCCCCGAGCCGTCGATCCACTCAAGGAGGTCCTGAAAGACCTGGAATTCAAATATGTACAAACCGCAGCTCTTCAGGCACTGGGGGCGATCCACAAAGATACTCCCCCAGTTCCGCCGAACTCCTGACCTCCGGTGCGCCCCTCCGATAGATAATCTCACCTCCTCCCCATCTGGGCACGATTCCATGTCCGATTTCCATAAAAACCCAGATATTTCAAGCCCGGTGGAGGATCGAACAACAGGTTCATTAACCCCTAGTGTGCACATAAGACATAGGGCACAGATTCCCCCGGAAACGCCCGGAGCGGGGCTGCTGCCTTCGGATTGCGGAAATCCTCGCAATTCAAGTAGGTGACATCCAATCTATGGAAAGTTCGAATGAAGAAGATCCTGGGCCTGATAGTTCATTTAAACTGGTGACGAAAGTTGCCATACCGCAGAAGTCTCTTGTGATCAAGACCGTTCAGGCGCGGCAAGCGTACGAATATGTGGATAAAAAGGGAAATCCTGTTCTGGGGAAAGTTGGTGACACCCGTGTGGAAGTCCTGAAAGATTGTTCCGGTAATGTGCAGAAGATCCACTGGCTCGAGCGTGGATGGCACAGCAAGCGGACAAGCGACAATTTCATGAAGGCATTCCATTATACCCAGCGTCTGGAGCAATTCCTCCGGAGACAGGAATGTGCAGTGATGCCCGAGGTGGTGGATCGCGAACTGCTGCGGCAGGTCATATAAATCCCTACATTTCTTTTTTTTGCGCAGAATAGTTCTATTCTCAATGTTTATTGCACTTTAGACCCAACACTACCAGCAGATTAATGATTTCCTGGTTTTCCCGTAACCGGACCTCTCTCTGCCCTAGCCGCGAGATCGCGCTTCGGGCGACACGGCACCTGAACCGGATTCAGAAGAGGAATCTATTTTCTGAAGATCCCGGCACGATGAAGGCAGCGGAGGGACGTTGGTATGAGGCAATGATCTATGAAATGGTCCTGGACCTCTGCCAGAATTCTGATAATATCCATGGCGTGGCGGGGAAGGGTGCAGATGCACGGGGCAGGAAACCTACCATCGGCCTTGGTCAGAATGGCCTTCTGCACTCACGATCTGGAGATATCAAGATACGGGGAAATGGACAGGATCTGGCAGAAATTGATCTCCTTATGATGGGATCTGACGGATCCATTGCATTCGGGGAGATCGTGACGTCTCCTGCAAACATCAGAGAAATCGAAGACGAGATTGAATATAAGAAAAAACTTCTGGGCTTCCTCTTTGGCCAAGAAAAGGTACAATTCATCCTCTTTTCATCGGTGGATATCTCCCGCATGGCGACCGTTCGCCGGATCCTCAAGGATCCGGACAATGCTTTCATCGCCACCAATTCCTGTGAGGAGATCCGTAACCTTCTCAATCCCCAGGAGATCTGGCAGTGGTCTGAAAAGCCCTTTAATTCACCCAAACTCCTTCCAATCCGGGATTTTCTGGCGGTCCGTTCTTTTGACTACAAACAACTCCATGACCAGAAACGGAAAGAGGTACTCGATATTCTTCTCAATGATGGAGGAAAAGCGAAGGTAAAACCGAGCCGAGAACGCTGGTCTCCGGTGAAAAAGATACTCATTGGTGCACTCTATCCGAATGCGGTCCGAATCCTCACACCCCGGGTGGTTTTCCGCATCGGGGACCGTCGTCTTACCGGAAAAGAAATAGAGATTGGATTTGCCAAAGTGGTGTTGGCGATCAATATTCCTGAAGGGGAACCTATTTTTTATATGAAAATACGAGGAAAGAAAGAATACCTGAAGATGGTCCGGCAAAAAGACGGGACTTTCCGATGCGAGAGTGCACGGACAAGAAAGATGCTCGGATTTTTCCTGTGGCTTGAATCCATTCAACCAACTATCGGAACGGCAGTAACACAGAAGATCCTCTCCTCCGTCGTGTTTATCCCACCCCCAGCAACAGATCGTCATCATCGGCGGTAATTTTGGTTTTTTTGTTCAGATAGGATAAAAAGGATTGTTAACCCACCTCTGTTAGGAATGGATCTGGTCATCGGCAGGACGGAAGAAAAGGAATTTTACGTGGATGCGCAGGAACTCGTCACTGGGCGGACCTGTATCATTGCACAGTCCGGTGCAGGAAAATCCTGGGCGATTGCAGTGATCAGTGAACGACTGTGCCGCAATGGGATCGGATTCTGCCTCATTGATACAGAAGGAGAGTATTTCTCGCTCAAAGACCGGTACAGCCTCCTCTGGATTGGATCCGATAAACATGCCGATTGCGACATTGATACCGTGGACATCCGAGATGTAATGACCAAATCGATCCGAAATAGCACTGCAGTAATATTCGATGTTTCTGAAACGGATATGCGGGAACGGGTCTCTGACCTCGCTTATATTCTCTATGATATCGCGTCTGAGGTTCGGCTCCCATATCTATTGATCATCGAGGAAGG
>JAJRCP010000140.1 GCA_028678885.1 Methanomicrobiales archaeon | reverse complement strand
TATTTTTTCAAAAAACCAAGGGCGGTATCGACGATGGAACCCAGCTGCTCGGTGGTCCACAGCTCGGAATTAAGGATCATATGGTAGGGAGAGAGATCATGGATATCGATGCTGTAATAATTCTGGTAGCGTCGGGCTTCGCAGGCTTCTCGAACCGTGGTCATCATTCGGGCAGTGTATTCATCGACCAGGTCCCGGTGGGAGATCCGCTTGGCCCGGCAGGAGAGGGGAGCGGTCAACCAGATCTTCAGGTCCGCTTTCTCGACAATCCACCCAGATAGTCTTCCTTCCACCACGATGTCGTCTCGTTCCCGTGCCAGCTCTTTCTGGCGGGCATCGATCAGCGCATCAATGGAAAGGTCGTTCTCCGCAAACCTTCCCAGCTCTGCGATATCCAGCCCACGTTCGGTGGCTATCTGACGGAACACCTCTCCTGCGCTGATCATCTCAAGCGTGTAATGCTGTGCAAGATATTTCGCAAGGGAGGTTGTGCCGCTTCCCGGTGGACCGCTGACCGTGATGCGCACTCTAAAGACCCCCGATATTCATGGACTTTCGGATGATCTGGCTCACGGAGAGCGAGCAGAGCATGTACCAGAGGATCCAGGCAGGGAGGGGGCCAAAAGCTGGTGCATTTAATCCTTTCAGACCCAGAAAGGGAAAATCAATATAGGCAAGCTTGGGCTCAATGCCGGGCATGATAAAGAGCAGCCAGAGAAAGATGGGAACCGAAACGAGGAGGATATATGCCATCGGTTTAAACTGATCCCGGGATAGTTCCAGCTGCTCCTGCATCATCCGATTTCTCTTCGCCTCCAGTTTCTTGATCTTCTTCTCATCTTCTGAGAGTTGCGCCTCTCGAAACTCCTTCTGGAATTCCTTCATACGGGCCTGAACTTCCTGCATTCTGTCATAGTCGATTGTGTATTTCTGGATGATGGAAGAATACAGAGCGGTGAACGTGGACAGGATTACGATCACAATATAGAAGGGAAACGCTCCATTCAGAGGCCCGAAAACGAGGTTCACGGCCATGCCAATCCCCCTTCGCAGGGGTGCAATCCCATAGGAAAGCATGAGACCCATCGCAAGGATAAGTGCGATGGTTCCTCCATGCTGTTTCAGGTCCATCCCTCACCTCAGGCTTTCAGTCATGTCTTGGATTGCTTGATCGAGAAGGAAATCCTGATTTTTCACGAATTTGACCATACAGCCGGTCTGGGTGGCAATAGCACCAGCGATCATACGGTTGAACTGCTGGTGCTCGCCAATGGATTTTCCGCCCTCCATATCCCGGATGCGGGTGGGATCTTTCAGCCTTCGCTGCAGGATCTGGTCTTCATCAGTCTCCACGAGAATCAGCATATCAGGTTTCAGCTCAGTGAGCACCCATTCGGGTAACCCGGGTAGGAAACCCTTGGTAGTGCGGATCGAACAGTGGGTGTCGATGATCACATTTCCTGCAATTGCGGCGATAGCCTTTGCCGCCATCCGCTGGAGTTCTTTCTGGACATTTCGGTCCAGCTTACGTATCTGATCGCGATCCTTCACCTTTCCTTCATGGGAGGCTACATCGAACATAAAAGAGCCGAAATTGATGGACTGGTAGGTGATGCCTTCCTCCTCCAGTTTTTTCAACGCTCCATCGATAACCGTGGTCTTTCCCACACCTGGGACCCCGGTTATAATAGTTCGTCTACCCATACTCACTCCTTCCCGAAGAACTGTTGCATGAAGGGATACATCTCCATAATTTGCTGGCTCGCGATCTCCTCATAGAGACGATAGGTAATACTCACAGTCAGTAAAAGCCCCGTGCCACTCACCGTCCCGATGACACCAAAAAGGTTTGCAACTACTGAGAGAATCCCGATGAATACTCCACCTATGATGGTGATGCGGGGGATATACCTTTCTAGGTAGGCCTCCAATACTTGGGGATTCTTCCGATAGCCGGGTATGTGCATTCCGCTCTGTTGGATCTGTTCAGCGACATGCCGGGAGTCCATGCCTGAGGTTTTAATCCAAAAGAGGGCAAAGAGAGCACCACCAGCGACCATCACAACGATATCGATACCCATGCGGGTAAGTACTTGCCAGGGAGGGTGTCCCAAACTATATGCCCACCACATCCAGTCACTTGGTGAGTTTACGGGAGCGATGTAATACATGAGACCATTCAAGGGGGTTCTTCCCTGAAATGTTCCGAGGATAGTGATTCCCACATTATTCAAAAAAATTCCTATCATCTGGATGTTTGCCTGGAGAACTCGGACCAGGATCATAGGGAGAACGCTCGCATAGATCAGCTTCACCGGAAACCGGGCCCGGAGCCCCCGAACATTGGTATGGGCTAGGGGGATCTCAATCCGTGTTGATTCGACATAAACGATTACAAGGAAGATTGCAATTGTAGTAACAAAGGCAATCAGGTTGGGAGTGAAGTACTGGAGGAAGTTACCTCCGCTCATCCCAAGAGCAAACAGCCGGGGGAAAAATCCGATCGGATACGGATCCTGTACACCGGCCTCCCAGTTGAAGAACCCGTTCACAAGCCCACGCGAGACTCCCGCAATGATAAACAGGCCCACTCCAGAGCCGATCCCCCATTTGGTGACCACTTCATCCATTAGGAAGATAAGAACGCCTCCCATACAGATCTGGATGAAGATGATGAAGGAAACAAGCGCGGCATTCCCTCCGAATAAATTCTGCACAATCGTCGGATCCGGCACCATGTAGCCTCCGATAAGGTTCGGTGCTGCTTCGATGATGATCATGACAAAGATCAGCAGCTTTTGGAGCCCCATGTACATGACTTGGCCCCGCACATCGCTTGTATCGATCTGCAGGATGTCTGCCCCTTTCAGGAGCTGGAGGATGATGGACGCGGTAACGATGGGGCCGATACCTAGATGAATGATGGTTCCGCTGTCCCCGGCAAGCAGGTACCGCCAGAATTGAAAAATATCAATGGATTGGGGGGAAAGCCCGAAGACAAAAATGTTGCTCAACATAAAATATACAAGCAGGATGCCCACGGTCCACACCAATTTTTGCTTGAAGTGGACGTGCCCTTCCGGGCTTTTCACTGCAGGCATCGCTGCCAGGAGAGGCTCCAACCGGTCCAGAATCGCTCCCATGCCCTATTCTCCGATCAGATGGTGACGGCTTGTCCGCCTGCTCCTTCGATCTTCTCTTTTGCCTGCTCGGAAAATACTCGGGCAGATACATGGAGCTTATGAAGTACCTTTCCGCCCCCCAGCACCTTATCAACACCCAGCCGGGACATATCAATGGCGATGGCATCCCCTTCTTGGGCTGCCATCCCCTGCTGGAGGAGGGAATCTGACATCATGTCAAGAGTCCCCACATCCATTATAATGGCGATCTGCTGGTTATGGAAAAAGCCGTTTTTCCCGTAAGTTTCACCCTGCATGAAGTATCGCACGAAGTGGTGCTTGCACCCTCCAGAGTGGCCTCGGCCACCCCGGCTCCCTCCGCCACGGCGGTTTTTGTGGGTTCCACCGCCACAGGTCCTGGAGCCGCGGTACTTAGATCGTTTATTCACCGGCATATTCTTACCTCATCTTGTAGAGCAATGAATTGATCTCTTTACCATAATAGCCGAGTGCTCCGCCCTGCTGATAGGTCCTTTTGATGGTCAGAAAGCCTTTCCGCGGAGGATGGAGGCGCAGGACCGGTTTCAGTCCCGGTAGATCGGTAAGCATCGCTTTTCCCTCATGCAGAGCGTGGGCGAATTCTTCCACACCCCCAAACGAAGTATTTTCACGGATATATTCGTCCGTGAGCCTCCGGTTGCCCGGGAGCCGCCCCCGGGTGGAGAGTATAGTTGCGAGTGTCTCTGCGTCGACCTCCCCGTACGCGACAAAATCTTTCACTTTGCGTATCATTCCCAGGTATTCCGGTGTATCGGGAACAAGCACACAGTGATTGATGTGGTGAAGGCGGAGCATCTTCAGGGTGTCGATGATCTCCCTGCGGGTATTGACCGTTCCCCGTACCTGGACAATCGCGAACATCAGCGGCTTCCCCCCATTCTTGTCAGATTGGTCTTTCTGAGCGCCTCGAACGTTGCTTTGGCGAAATTGATGGTTGTCCGTGTATTTCCGTTCGTAAACGTCCATACATCCTTAATTCCGGCGAGTTCGAGCACTTTTTTCGCAATATTGCCGGTGACAAGCCCGATTCCCTGTGGAGCAGGTTTCAAGGTGACGCGCACACTTCCCGCTTTTCCGGTAACCTGCATAGGAACGGAGTGGATCGCGTTGCATCCGCATTCCCAGCTCCCGCACCCTCGCTTCACCCGAATGAGGTTCAGTTTCGCATCGTCAATACCCTTCTTGATGGCGTTTCCAACCTGGCCGTCTTTCCCTTGACCAAAGCCGATGTACCCATTCCGGTTGCCAACGACCACAACGGCACGGAATTTCACTCTCCGCCCGGAGTCGGTCATCCGCTGCACCATGGTGATGTCCAGCACTTCATCTTCGAGGTCAGTCAGGAACGCATCCACAATCTGAGGTTCTTTGATCGGTTTTCCGGTATCCAGTACCTCATCGATGCTCTTGATTTGGCCGGAAGCAACCATTTTTCCAACACCGGTCAGGGGCACCCAGCCCTCAATCTCTGTGGTCATTACTGAACCCCCTTTATAATTATATCAGACATCCGTGCAACCTGTTCCTTTATCTGGGATCCTCTCTCGGGCGCGTGGGCTGCGATATGTTCACCCCGAACTCGGGCATCATCGGGAAGGATCTCCTTCCCATGCGGTATGTCCATACCGCCCTCCACTGCCCCTTTCAGAGCGGCAAAGATGCGTGCTCCTTTGGTCGCACGGTGCAGGCCCATATCAAGTACGGCTTCACTGTACCCCGCCTTCTTTGCTCGTGCGGCAAATAATAGGCCCGTGAGGTATGCAGCCGGGAGATGAGCTAGGGATCCCCTATACCCTAGACTGAGAAGGTCGCGAGAATTGGCCGTAACCAGGGTTCGGTCACCTTCCGGATGTGCCGTGATGAGCTGGATAAG
>JAJRCP010000139.1 GCA_028678885.1 Methanomicrobiales archaeon | reverse complement strand
TTTCATTGAAAAAAGAATTGATGGATTCGGGGAGATATTTCGCTGGAGGAGTTACCAGGAGATCGGGACTCCCGCCATTCTCTCCCGTGCTCTTGCGGGAATTATTGATAAAAAGGCCGTATTTTGCATTCCCGGCTCACCAAACGCAGCCCGTCTTGCGGTCAGATCTATTATCCTTCCCGAGATCGCGCACATTCTTACCCATGCAGGTAGGTAGGAATAGGTCTGATATCTAATCATTCAGCGGTATACATCCAACAGTGCGACCCGTTCGAGAACGAGGTTGGCGAATCGTCTATCTCCTGCGATTTCCCGTTCAGCCTTCGTGATCCCAAAGAGCTCCATCAACCTTACGATCTTTTCTTCACTAATCTCATCCCAGTCATCAGTCACAAGCTTTACCCAAGCTTCCAGCTCTCCCTTAGCACCACCCATCGACGGAATAAAACAGAGGTAGAGATTCCTTGTCCCCGGATCAATGCCATAGGCACGCGCGATACTTGTCTGCCGTGTGCCCCCTGCATAGAGGAGTATCTCCATCTCCAGTGAATCTGCAATCGCGGTCCCTCTTTTCCAAGAACGGATACCGTACTGTGCTGCCATCCGTACATGTTCTCTACCTGCCAAGCGTTCCGCATCCAGGCATACAATACGGCATCCATGACGCGAACCGATTTCACGGATTGTATCGATCAACCCTTCAGGCTGAGGCATTAGAACCACAGCCTGCACAATCTCAAAATCCCCCGATAGCCCCATCATTGGTCCCCCTCCAGAGATACCTGAGTATCCTCTAGCCCCTCCACGCCTCCCTCCAGCTGGGCAAAGATTTGATCGGTGATCCCTGCACCCAGGATAGGTACAATCTGCGCCCTACCTGCCGCTTTCATCACCGCAGGATTGGTAATACCATGATTGTATAGGCGTCGAGCGCGTACCCTCCCGATTCCTCGCAACCGGATGAGCGGAAGAAGCTCTTCCTTGATACCATTTTTCACCCTTAGCTCAAAATCACCCAGCATGGTGGCTAGGTGAGGGGCAAACATCCCTGAGATCCGAGTGCCAGCATGAAGAAGCCATTGCACGCTCTCCACCATAGTGTAAATATCTCCTGGCCCTACTCCGTAACGCTCACAGATGATCGCCTCACCCGTCTCATTTGCCCAATCAAGCAGCAGCAGAGCGGTTTTCAAACCGGATAGGAATCCTTCCATCTCCTCGTCACCATAGAAGGGGATCTCAAGCCAGAGCGCGTCGCCATGCTCTCGGAGAACCCGGTCTAAGAGGTGTTGGTCTCCTTTCTTCAAGTGCAAGCAAGGCATATCTGGAGTCCTGCAGATAAGCTGAAGAAACCCGAGTTCCGAGAACGAAATGTTTTTCCTCATTGTGGTCGCGATCAGCTCTGCACTGCGTGGATCGAGATACAGGCGGGAAACGAGGGTGCCGTACTCGGTAGATCGATAACGGTCCCCAACCTCAAATACCATTTCGCTGATACGGAGGTATTCCATCGACTGTAGAAGGACGTTCTCCAGAAGAGCCTCATCCCCTTTCTGGTGACTGTATAATGTCCTTTTGAGAAAGTCTGAAAGACCGGTATAATCTGTGGTGAAACCGGTTGAGATCAGGGAAAGGATATGGGTGCAAAGGGCCCAGGTAGTGGCACACCGGGACCGAATGTCCTCCGGAGGGGCATTCAGGTACCAGTCTGCGAGCCGCTCCACATCCCCCTCCCCCTTTGCGATCAATACCGCCTCACCATATGGATCGAGCCGTGGCCTACCGGCCCGCCCGGCCATCTGATGGTATTCACGAACGGGAATAGGTACCATGCCTTCGCCGGCTTCATAACGGAGGTAGTCACGGATGAGGACCCGCCTTGCAGGAAGGTTCAGTCCAGCAGCCAGCGTGGGTGTGGAGGCGATACACCGGATATCCCCCTTCCGGAATCCTTTTTCGACAAGAGATCGTACCTCGCGCCTAAGCCCGGCATGATGGTACGCCGTTCCACACCGGATACATGCTGCAAGCTCCTTTTCCATCTCTATCTCAGAGAGAGAACAAAGCTCGTCTGAAATGGCGGATCTTCTTCCATCCCCAGACCCGAGAAATCCCGCAACTTTATGTGCAAAGGCTTCAGCATTCCTACGCGAACTGACGAAAACGAGGCACTGCCCACCTTCTCCAAGTGTATCCATAACCAAGTTGAGATCGTCAAATTTTGAGACCGAGGGAACCGAACGCTCTCCGGATAGAAAGACGATCTTTCCCCGATAAAACACACCCTGCCTGAGCTCAACTGGCCTCCAGGTGGAGGTGACAGGTTCCGCTTCAAGCCATCCCGCGAGTTCCTGAGGATTACCAATCGTTGCACTGAGTGCAATTATCTGCATGCGAGGGTTCTGGTAGCGCAGCTTCGTGATCACCATCTCGAGAGTCGGTCCTCGGTCTGAGGAGTCCAGGAGATGCACTTCGTCTATGACTAGAAGTGTGATATCCCCGAGCCAGGGGCTGATGTTGCGGAGAAGCGAATCTACTTTTTCACTGGTAGCGATGACGAGCTGATTCCTCCCGAGATATTCGTCGCGGCGATCATAATCTCCCGTGGCGATACCCACTGAAAGGCCTTTACCAGAAAATTCTTCGTACTTTTCACTTGCCAGTGCCTTCAGAGGGACTACATAGAGACACTTTCCACCACGAGCACAATGATGATGCATGGCCATTTCTGCAATCAGGGTCTTTCCACTCGCAGTAGTGATAGAAACGATCAGGTTATTCCACTCGAATAAACCCTTCTCCACGCAAATTTCTTGGGGAGGATATAGCTCGAGGATTCCCTGCTGCCGGTACCGGTCTGCAAGGGGGGGTGGAATGGGGAGATCAGCAATTCTCACGCTCACCCCTCCTTTTCCACTGCATGAATCATTTTTATTTATCCAATGTACGATTCAGGAAGAATTCCTGGAAATCGCATTTCCAGAGGAAGGGAAGGTTGGATCAGTAGTAATATCTTATCACGTCCTGTTTTGCCTCACTCTTCTTCTTGTCCAGAAACGAGAACACCGTCTCATGAGGTACACCATTGATGAGCATCTCAACTGCCGTTCGGGAGGTTTTTACCTGTTCGAAAGGTCCGATGATGGAGATGGTCTTTCCATGCACAGAGATTGAGGTTCCGGTCATATCCTCAATCTGTTCCCGTGAACGACCCGCCCTTCCGATGATCCGGCCCCTCACTCGTTCCAGCTGGCGAGGAGTGTCTACCGATTTACTGAGATCAATAACGTCCAGTACCAAATCCACATCTCCCATTAGCTGGAAAGCCCGTTCAGGAGAGAAACCTCGGTTGACTGCTTCGATCACCTTTACCGCTGTGATCACACCTTCCGCCTCTTCTCCTTCTACCATGACTACCCCCTCCTTGCTGTCCACCCGTATTTCCGTATGAGTCTTTTCCTCTATCTCTCCCTTCGTGGAACCTCCCTTTCCGATAAGGACGCCGATACGGTCGCCGGCTACTTTGATCTCTTGGCTCGTCATCTTCCACCACTCCTATGGCTCTCTCTCCATGCCCTGCGTGATCCGATCAAAAATCTCCTTCTCCTCAATAACATCGCAGTAATGCCTGAAAAATCTGTTCACTTGGGTAATATCTCTCGATAAGAAGTAAAGGGCCCGGGGGTGATCCAGGGTCACCGACTGCCCCATATCAATAAAATAAGGAATGTCTCCAAGCAGGATGTTATATTCGCTGAGGTCACCATGGACGAGATGTGCCTCGCGGAATAAGGTCTCCACATATTCGAGTATATCCCGGTAGATTGCCGCGGGTTCTTCTATCTTCGCAATCCGGAGCTGGGGATATGGGAGATCTCCTTCCCCGAGGAACTGCATTAGAAGGATATTCCGGTCAAAACCCTGAGGTTCCGGAACCGGCACTCCAGCTTCGTGCGCCCGAATGAGATTACTATACTCTTTCCTAGTCCAGGCAAAGACAAGATCTTTCCGGGACCTTCGGATATTTGCGAAGCGGGGATCTCCATCAATGTACTCGGTCATCGCTTTAAAATTGGCAGTCCGAATGAGGTAGATCTTTATAGCGAGGGTAAATGCATCCCTCTCTCCATAGAAGATATTTGCTTCTTTCCCGGTACTTATCACCCCCCCTATTGCGGTGATCAGCTTTTTGTGTGCGAGCCGGTAGAGAGCAAGGTAAGTGGCTTCATCGAAGACATCCTGACGGACCTTCAGCTGGTCCGCATCCTTTACCCGGACTCCGAATGCCTCGAGTCGTTTATCGAACCGATCCAGGGTATTTTCACGAACCATAAAATCTTCCTATGCAAGGTATTGACGGACCTGAAGGAGCATATCGACCAGATATCGCGCAGCGGTCTTTTTCAGATCCTGGGGATGGATCTCTTTTGCTGCATATGCTTTTTCTAGATCCTTATAACAATTGAATTCCCTGTCTCTCCCGTATTTTGCTGGTCTTGTAACCGTGATACTGCAGAATCTCGGAAAGATATGGAGTTGGTAAATCTGTAATACCGGGTTTTCCTCAATGGACAACGGGCAGAACGCTTTTTCCATTTTCTGATTGATCTCTTCTTCGGAGTCTGCCACAGATAGGTAATTTCCACGGGATGAGGACATCTTCTGTCCATCGAGTCCTAATAACAGGGGAGTATGGATACAGAGCGGCGCTGGATAGCCGATTGATGGAAGGTGCTCACGTGCGAGCATGTGTATCTTTCTCTGATCAATCCCTCCCACCGCTGCATCCAATCCAAGTCGTGCAATGTCTACCATTTGCATGATGGGATAAATCATCTGAGAGACCATGGGATTATCCATCTGTCTTCCGACCTCATCCATGCTCCTCGTGGCACGATTCAGGGTGATCTCCTGGGAGAGTCGGAGTATCAGGAGCTGATATTCTGGATTAAGTTGCAGATCCGAGCCAAGCACATACTCCACATTACAGAGACCGAGTCCTTCGAAACATGATTGATTATACTCCGCAAGGGCACGCACCTCCGCCATCGTTCCTTTCCTGTTCAGGAAAGCATGCAAATCGGCAAGCAATACGACCACCTCAAATCCTGCCTGCTGGAGATCCAGTAATTTGTTAATTGTGACCAGGTGCCCAAGGTGGATCTCACCACTTGGCTCGTATCCCGCATAAACCCGTTTCCGTGATTTCTTCAGGAGGTCATGTAGCTCCTTGTCGGTAATAATCTCCACAGTGTTCCGGGTGACTAGGGAATACGGATCCATCACCATATTTGGGTGATATCGGGTGTTAAGGGTTGTTCAATTACAGGAAAAAGGGGGAAATTCTTCCCCAAAACTGTCCATGAGATTTTACCGTATCGCAGTAAAATGGAGGGCTTCATTCGTCATTTGGATAGAAGTTGCTGCGTTCTTTATGGTCTCGGTCGCTGCCCGTATGGCATCCACATTCTCCACCACTACCACCGCCTCCTGGTGAATTGCTTGGAAGAAGAGAAGCTCCTTCCCTGGTGCAGTGATCGATTCCTCAAAGATGCCGTTCTCCCACATGTCAGCGCGTGGACGCCCGAGATCCATGACAAATTCTTTCAGCTCCGCTGTGCTCTTGATGGCCGGTCCCTTGCGAACCAGGCCCAGACGCGAATGGGCACGGATGAGATCGATAACCCGTTCCCGTGTGGCCTCTTTCCGCAGGTCCATCTGCACTGCATGCACATGCATAAAGGTAGTCGGGACGATCGTAGCCATAGTCACGATATCGATGCGGGGAAGCACTGTCTGAACGTCAGGGCCGTGATGGCTGGGAACCGTGGCAGGATCGAGAACAATGGCATCAATCGGACCTTTTTTAATTACTGCAGGATCTGCACCACGACGCACCATTGTTGCCCTTACTTTTTGTACTCCATACGCTTTATCGATAGTATTGATGATCCGGCAGAGGCCCGTTGTATTGCAGGATACTACCCTGATAAACTGCCGTCCCAGTGCTTCGGAGTAATTGCAATCGGAGCAGAACGAGAACCCTGCCACCTCATGCTCTTCACCTCCCTGAAATATCGCAGTAACGCCTTGTTTTTCATACAGGGCTTTGTTCTTTTCCCCCACTCCCCCCGGTGTCGCATCGACGATGACATCAGCCTCTTTGAGCATTTCTTGTACACTTCCTGCGACCGGAAGTCCGAATTTATCAAAGGCCGGTTTTTTGGATAAATCCGCTATATAAAGAGGGAACCCCCTAGATTGAGCGATATACGCTTCTGCGTTGGGACTCGTCTTTGAGACTCCGACCACCCGCATGTCCTTCTGGGCCGCCACAGCATCTGCTACCCGCTTCCCTATAGTCCCATATCCGTTGATGGCAACCTTGATCATACACCGATAACATAACAAGCAGATATCATAAATATTCCTGTACAGAGTTTTCCAGGAGAATAACTATGTTAATGACCGTATTTTTATCTACAGAAATTTATAGCGAGAAAAATTTCGAATGAGCATTTGTTTCCGGTCAATACGAAGGGCATTCTCTCAATATTACCAGAGAGGACAGGTGATGACAAACGCGGAAACAGAGAAATGGCAGATCTCTGGGGTACTGGAAAGGGCTTGCTGGATTCTATCTAATCGTGGCAAAACGGGAGGGAATATCAGCCTTTCAGCCTTCCTGATCATTATCTTGAAATGGCAGGAATTTTGATCCGGCCATGTGTATACCCTGCACAATCCGCTCTTCCTGCTCCCCGGGTGTGGTGATCGCAGTCACTTCAACGAGCTCTGACAGAGGCGATGAACGAACCTTGGGAGCAAGTATCTCCTGCACTTGGAAGATCCCGGCTGAATTGGAGAGCTGAATACGGAGCTCGATGGGCTTCTTCTTCCCTCGCCTTATAACGACTTTATCTACGGCAAGTGCTGAAACGGTGTGAATGGTGATACTTCCTGAGGCAAAGGCCTGCCTTCCACGACCTTTGGTCATATCGAGAGAATCTCCCACGCACACGAGTCCCGCTTCCATGGTTAGCGGGGGAGGATCACCATGATGGGAATAGATAGCAGAAAGAATAAATGAGCGAATCTGTGATCGTATCGAATTGCCCAGATAGATCTTGGGAAGCAGACGATCTAGCACTGGCATCGCCAGAATCACACTGAGATCTTCGTGAGCCTTGCGGTGGATCAGGTTCCCAAAATCATGGCAGAGTGTGGCTGCTGTAATCACCAGTGTTGCGTCATCTATATCGCCAAACCCTGAACGGACGATATCCGGAGAGTGGCCTGCTTCGAGTAGCAGATCGAGCATGGTGAGAGCGGATGCAGTAGCAATCTTCGCATGTGTTTCTCCGTGATCATTCATTCCAAGTTTGGTGATGGCAACAAAATTAGCCATTCTCCAGTTTGACTGTGCTTCTCCATCTAGAGAAAGCAACTCCCATAATTTTCTGGCCTTTGGTTTATCTTTCAGGGACCTCCCGATCACCCGGATCGCATCCGCCTCCAGTTCCCGGAAAGGGAGTTGCAATCCTTCCTGTATCCCTGTGCTTTCATTCATGCAAGGGTAGGTGGGGAGTCGGGAGTTATGAAGGTCACCGTTTACAGATATCCTGCCTGGATGGCTATCACTTCCGTACTGTCTGCTGCATCAGCGTAAAGCGAAAGGGGTTCCGCATTTAGCTCCAGGAAGTGGGATCCCCAGTTATAAATCGAGAGAATCTGTACTGCCTGCTCCCTTTCACCAAGAATGAACAGGGCTGCTGCGAACGCTTCAATTGAAGACAGCTGGAAGGGCCTTCCATAATGAAGAGGATTGGCTGCGAGAAGAAAAGGGAGTGCCCTTCTTCTGCGAAAAAATCGTACAGCCGAAGGATCGAGTACCTCCCAGGAACAATCTAGCACCGTCAACGATGGTATTCCATGGTCTGCCGGTGAAAGTGCCTGGTGAGCGGTTGGATCCAGAAGAAGTGTTTTCCGCGGAATATCCCGAATCCGTGATACGATCCTCACTAGGCCGAACCGATGCATCTTTGCAACCGAACACTTCCGGGGATCACAAGTATTATCACGATATGCAAGCAGTGGTATCATCTCAGAAACCTCATCAATCCTCTGTGATGGCGGAGAGAGCTCCTTGATGCAGCGGTAGATCCATTCGATGAAATCCTCTATCCCAAACAAAAGATTGTGTTGATCCCATCTCTTCTCTCAGATGTTTCTCAGTACCTGGTCCCTGAACTAACATAGCTTTTCATCTCTCATGGTGAAAAACCCTGTACTGATATGAAATGACCTCCTTACAACAGGTATATCTTGCAGGCCCCCTGTTTTCTGAAGCCGAGAAACGTTACAATCTATACCTGCGGGATCCACTCACTGGATCAGGCTTTATGGTCTACCTGCCTCAGGAACAGGGGGAAGACACCCGGCATCGGAATCTGGAGGAAGATCGGCAGCTCTTCCTTCACCATCGAGAAGCGCTCGATCGATCGCACTGCATTATTGCCGTATGCGACGGAACAGACACGGATTCGGGTACTGCATGGGAAATGGGTTATGCACATGCCCAGGGAATACCGGTTATTGCGTTGAGGACAGATGTGCGCATGCTTGGCCATGCTAGAAGAATCAACTTGATGCTAGAGCAGTCCGCTTCAATCGTAACAACACATGAGGAACTGATCGTTCTTCTGAAGGCCGAAAACAACATAAGAAGGTGAGGGTGAAAACGATTGGGCACTGGGCCTGATCGTCCACATTCATAGGTTCGCATATCGAGCAAAAATTGTGATTATCAGTTCGCGGGATTTTCTCGGGAACGTATCGATATCACTGGTCTTTGAACCAAAATGCTCAATCGACCTCCCGTTCTGAAGAATAGGGAATTAGAACGAAGATCTCTCGATTACCCGATGTCCGGGAAGAGCAAGTGTACCGGCAACCCGCAATTTCTTTTCATCGAGATAACAGAGAACAGCGATGCCGCCAGGTGTACAGGCGGCCTTTCTAGGGCAAGAGAAATTCGAGGTGTGCAGGGGCTAGTTCCCGGTTCGACAGAAAGTATCCGTGCAGGAAGAAACTACATCCAGTGCCCAAGATGGATCACTATACCTGAATTCAGGGTGTGTTGCAAGTAGGGAAAGATCGTGGCTTCTGCGGACAGGGAGGAGGTGGTGCTCAATTAGGTATCATTGATGTGAGTACATCTCCCCGATCCAGGTTTTCTAGCTCGATATTTTTGAGAGCGAGTCAGATATGGTTATTTGGTCCAGCCCATTCCATATTATCATCATGTTTCTGGATGGACCGGACAAGGACAGAAAGGCCCCGCGGGAGGAGTGAAAGGGTATCGTGCCGCAGGAAGAAGCCCCTCTTACAACGCATCCCAGCACCACGACACCAATACCTCTGACAGGAAAGAAGTGGTCGATGGGAATACTACACATCTCTCTCCCCTCGGTTAGGGCGGATGATTGGGAGGAAGAGGTGCTCGCATCTTTGAGAAGGAGTTCACGCAGGGCAATCGGATTGCCCTCGAAAATGCAGTACTTCTCAACGACTGTTCCCTTCACTAGATTCCTACCTGCTCAGGGGTGATGTACTGGCGGAGGATGATGTACCCATCCTCCACTCCTACTGCTTGGAGCATAAGGATAGTCTCGCCAAAGATTGGTGTAAACGCATCTACGATGAGAATCGCCTTTTTCACGAGGGAAACGGCATAGAAAAGAGGAGAGACACGATCGGGATATTGGGCTGGTTCGATAAGGGTGAGACTCTCTTCTCCCCGTTTGTAGTTATACAGAATAATATCGGACGTGGTTCCCTTCTTCCCTATTTTCGCTGCATATTCCGGGGATCCGAGGACCGCAACATTTAGATTGCCCATGGTCGCTTCACCAAGGTGCATCTTTTTGGATGATAGAGGTTGTGACAGGCACCCTATATTCATCTCTGGCGATTCACTGTCCTACCCATCCGGATAGAGTGAACAAAGGTCATGATGGACGGTTGCGAATTGAGGCATAATCGGGGTAATCCAGCGATGATATCCTGATGATTGTTTTCGTAACTTTGTGTGCTTCATTTTGAAGTGGTACTGTGCCTCCCCTTGACCTTAGAAGAGGTGAAAGAACTGCCGGGGAAATCTACAGATCTTCCAGTCCAGGATATCAGGATTGATATTGGGTCGCGGGAGAACCAGTGAACGGGGGTTCCTTCCGGCACCGGAGGGAGATTGTACTGATCAGGAAAGAGGGAGGGTACTTCATCGAAAAGTTGCCCACTCACAAAACGGGGGGGGGGCGTAAGGTCTATAATAAAAAAGTCGGGAAAAGATGGACTAATAGCCAATCCCTCGCACAGTGAAAGGCGGAGGATCACTAGAAAGGTGATTCCCCTTTTAGAATTCGATTCGTGGCGGTTGCTGGATCTCTCCTTCAAACTCCAGATAGATGAGTTTCACCAACCCAATAACTCGACCAATTAGTTTTGAAGGGATGGTATCCAGCATGATATTGAACTGCTGGCAGATGTTGTTGTAGGTATATCGCTGGCGTGCAATCTCCGCTTCCACACCTTTTATCGACTCCATCAGGTTCGTGACCGTGGTGGACGTTTTCAGATCCGGATACGCTTCAGCGACGGCGTACAGATTACCCAGCAGTGCACGGGATTCACGCTCCACTTGGGCTACTTCTTTCGGTCCTGCTGCTGCCGAGAGAACATTTGCTCGGAGACTTGTAACCTTCTCGAAGGTCTCACGTTCAAATTTTGCATAGCTCTTAACCGCGCCAAGGAGCTGCTCAATCATATCAAGGCGCTTTTTCATAGCAACTTTGATCTGGCCGAGAGTTGCTTCTGCAGAGTTTTTCAGGGTGAAAAACCGATTATAAATCCCAATAAAATACAAGATGACCCCGATAATTATTATCAGGACAATGATGCCCACAATGATGGACAGAAGATCCATGTACCATGGTGACGTGTCGAACGTTAAGTAATTATTCTCTTCCGATGCGCAGGTTGTGATATGCCGTCATGACAAACAGGATTCTGTGAATTTTTCGGACTTCCAGAGCGGATAGGTTCATTGGGTGGGGAGGGCAACAGTGAGGCACATAGCCATGTCCCGTCGCTCGGCTCGCCCCGATCATCCCTCCTTTCTCCCTATGTCCCGCGAAGAGGCACGAGAACAGGGAATCGAAGAATTCGATGTGATCCTGATCAGCGGCGATGCGTATGTGGATCATCCCCTCTTCTGCACCGCCGTGATCGGGCGGGTCCTCCAGGATTCCGGGTACTCGGTTGGAATTATCGCACAACCGGACTGGAAATGCAATGATGATTTCCAGAAACTGGGAACCCCACGGTTATTCTTCGGGATCACCGCAGGAAACGCAGATTCCATGGTAAATGCCTTCACATCGCGACGGATGCGGAGAAAAAACGACGTATACTCACCGGGGGGAGTGCCTCACCGCCCGGAAAGGGCAACTATCGTATATACCGAGCGAGTGCACGCGCTGTACCCGGACATTCCAGTGGTTATCGGGGGAATTGAAGCAAGTCTCCGACGCTTCGCACACTATGATTATTGGGATGATAAAGTCCGCCAGTCAATTCTTGCAGATGCGCCCGCGGACCTTCTTGTATTCGGAATGGGAGAACGCCAGGTCACCGGCATCGCTTATCATTTGGAGAAAGGGGAAGGGATCGATTGTGCATATGATATACTAGGAACTGTATGGAAGATAAGTCCCTCTAATTGGCGGAGGGTGAAGGAAGAACAGGAATGGGTGGAGATTCCAAATTTTCATTCAGTTTCCGAGGACAAAGAAGCATACGCACGAGCTTTTGCCATTCATTATCGCGAACAGGATCCCATCAGGGGTCGCCCGGTTGTTCAGGAACACCCAAAAACAGTCATTGTTCAGAATCCCCCATCTGCCCCATTCACACCAGCCGAAATAGATCACATTTATGAGCTGCCCTATCTACGAAAAGCTCATCCCTCCTATCGGGAACCAGTACCCGCTCTTGAACCTGTCAAATTTTCTGTGGTGAGTCACCGTGGGTGTTTTGGAGGATGTGCATTTTGTGCCCTCACACATCATCAGGGCAGGATCATCCAAAGCAGATCAGAAGAATCTCTTATCAGAGAGGTAACAGCGCTTACCCGCAGAGAGGATTTCCATGGGATCGTGCAGGATGTAGGTGGGCCAACCGCGAATATGTACCTTGCCTCCTGCCCGTGCTGGGAAGAACAGGGCGCCTGCAGCGAGAAATCCTGTGCAATCTCCTGTTCCTCCCTGCAGGTAAATCTCCAGAAACAGATTGCACTCCTTCGGAGGCTCCGATCCATTCCTGGAGTCAAAAAGGTCTTTATCGGGTCAGGCATTCGGCATGATCTCGTTTGTGCCGATCCTTCACCCTATCTGGAAGAAATTTGTCGCTACCATGTCTCAGGTCACCTGAAAGTTGCACCTGAACACGTCTCTGCCTCGGTGACCTCCTGCATGAATAAACCCGGGCGAGAGATCTTCGAAGAATTTCAGAAAAGATTTGAGCAGGCTGTCAGCCGATCAGGCATGGAGCAATATCTGCTTCCTTATTTCATGTCCGGGCACCCCGGTTGTTCGATCGATGATATGATTCAGCTAGCGGAGTACGTGCGCGATCACCATCTGTACACAGAACAGGTCCAAGACTTTACCCCCACTCCGATGACCGCCTCTACCACCATGTATTATACCGGTCTGAACCCCTTCAATTTGGAGCACGTCCACGTTCCAAAAGGGAGGGAAAAGCAAATCCAGAGAGCGCTCCTTCACTTCCGGGAGAAGAAAAACTATCATCTGGTCCGGGAAGCCCTCTTGACGGCCGGAAGACCGGATCTGATCGGGGGCGGGTGGAACTGTCTGATTCCAGGAAGGCCTTCGGAAGAAAAGAGCCTCAGAAAGAAATAATATTCAATGGGATATTGACGTCCGTTTTGCGCGGCTAATGAGTACTTCTTTTGCTCACGTTACAACTGCACCATCCTTATATCTGTCCCCGCTCGTTTCCCCTACAGGGCTCTCTGCGCGGCGACAGAGGCCGGTATTAATGCTTGAACACCCTGCACCTGAAGGATCACCCAGATACCACCCCTCATTACAACTATAGACAGGAGAAATGCCAATCACTTCTCTCTCTCCATCAGATCCTCTTTTGACACCCCTTTCCAAAATAAACCGACAGATTCATATGTTAACAACGTTAATTTTTATACATGCAAACTATCCACCTACCGCCATCCTCAC
>JAJRCP010000138.1 GCA_028678885.1 Methanomicrobiales archaeon | reverse complement strand
GTCCTCCGATATGAGCAGAGGATGAAATCAGGTTTGTAACTGTCTCTACAGATCCAGCAATATTCTGATCCATCGTTAAAGAGGTACTATGAGTAATGGGTATGGAATCCATATGCGAGGTGGGGTGATCACCGAACGGAACCCGGATTTCTGCACGGTACGGGTTCGGATCCCAGCCGGTAATCTCACTATCGAGCAGATGCGGGGTCTTGCCACCATCGCCAAAACACATGGACCGGGATTTGTGCATATCACTACCCGGCAGACTATCGAGCTCCCGCACCTTAATCCGTCCGATCTTCCACGGATCGCACGCAAGCTTGCAAAAAATGGGACCCCCCTCGGTTCGGAACGTGATGAGGTGGTAAACGTGATCGCCTGTCCGGGGACTGAACGCTGTAAATATGCCAATATCGACACCATCGGGCTTGCGAAGAAGATCGATGAGCGATTGTTCGGAAGGGAGATGCCCGTAAAGATGCGGATAGCCATCTCTGGATGTCCGAATGCCTGTACAAGCCCGATGCTGAATGAGATTGGTATCATGGGCAGAATTCAACCGCTCCGTATTCCCGGACAGTGCACGGGATGCGGTACCTGTGCAAAATACTGCCGGGAGAATGCGATCGTAGTCAAGAACGGAGTCTCTGTACTCGACCCGGTCAAGTGTATCCAGTGCGGGATCTGTATCCAATCGTGTCCTTTTGGGCTTCTCCAGTCCAAATTCCGCCACTATCTCATAATGGTAGGGGGCAGACGGGGCCGCCATCCACGGATTGGGAGGACGGTGATGATGGTGGAAGACGAAGAACAGGTGGTTGCCGTGGTAGAACGGATCATCCAGTGGGTCTACCGGAGGGCATGGAGCGGACGTTTGCTCTCGGAACAGCTGGATGATCTGCATTTCGATGAATTCAGGAAGGAGATAGCGGCAGAAATCAGTGGTAGTACAGGGATGCAAACCCTTGGTTAGCATCGTCGTCGCATTCGATGGCAGAACCGTCCCTGACAAACGTGTTGAACATCATAGCTGCCTGTAATAGTACCTCATCACCCGATCCTCCGATGCGGATGTCTGTCATTGCCTGTTTCTGGGGAGAAGGAATGACCCGGTTTCCGACCCGTACCCCCGTGCAATGGACGCAGAAGGCACAGTAACGATATACGGAGAGCTGCCCATCGGCACAATCAACAGAGACGTGCTGCTTCTTTTCATCCTGGTGAAACGGAAGTGTTTTCATGTCCACGCAGTATGGGGCGGAATAGGAATATGAGGGTGCCGATTCTTCTGTAAAAAGGAAGAAATGAAAAATGCATCGCTCATTTGGCAGAATTTATATAGATGCGTTTCCAATATATAACACTCGCATCAGTCGGATCGATCCTAGTGCAGTCCGACGTTTGATTGGAGGATCTGAATGGCAGCAGCAAAGCCCCATATGAATCTGGCAATTATCGGGCATATCGACCACGGCAAGTCCACTCTGGTAGGACGACTCCTGTTTGAGACCGGGTTCGTGCCCAAGCATGTCATCGAAGCATACAAGAAGGAAGCAGAGGCGAAGGGAAAGGGCTCCTTTGAGTTTGCATGGGTGATGGATAACCTAAAAGAAGAGCGTGAACGCGGTATCACCATCGATATCGCTCACAAGCGGTTCGACACACCAAAGTATTATTTCACCATTGTCGACTGCCCCGGACACCGTGACTTCGTGAAGAATATGATCACCGGTGCCTCTCAGGCAGATGCCGCGGTGCTCGTGGTCTCCGCTTCCGAAGGCGTTCAGGAGCAGACGAAAGAGCACGTATTTCTCGCACGCACTTTAGGCATCAACCAGCTGATCATCTCTGTCAACAAGATGGACATGGTGAAATATGATCAGAAGAAGTTCGAAGAGGCAAAGAAGAACATCTCCGACCTCCTGAAGATGGTGGCCTATAAACCCGAAGGCATGCTCTTCATTCCCACCAGTGCATTTCTTGGGGACAATGTCAAGGACAAGAGTAAAAATATGACCTGGTATAACGGTCCTACCATTCTTGAAGCCTTCGACACTCTGAAAGAACCCGAGAAACCAACTGCACTTCCTCTTCGTCTCCCCATTCAGGATGTCTACACCATCAGCGGTATCGGAACGGTTCCTGTCGGTCGTGTTGAAACGGGCGTGATGAAGAAGGGAATGAATGTTTCTTTCATGCCCGCCAATAAGTTCGGGGAGGTCAAGTCTATCGAGATGCACCACGAAGAAATCCCTGAGGCTGTCCCAGGTGATAATGTCGGATTTAACGTTCGTGGCATCGCGAAGAATGATATCAGGCGCGGAGATGTGGCTGGACCTGCAGACAAACCTCCTGCCGTCGCAGATGAGTTCACCGCCCAGATCGTGATCCTTCAGCATCCGAGTGCGATAACCGTGGGATATACCCCGGTCTTCCATTGCCACACGGCACAGGTTGCCTGCACCTTTACTGAGCTCAAAAAGAAGCTCGACCCCCGTACCGGGCAGGTTAAGGAAGAGAATCCCACCTTCCTGAAGACCGGTGACGCGGCGATTGTCACTATCCGGCCCTCCCGACCGCTAGTCATAGAAAGGGTAAAAGAGATTCCCCAGCTGGGTCGCTTTGCCATCCGTGATATGGGTTCAACCATCGCTGCGGGTATGTGTATCGATCTGGTCCAGAAGCAGCTGAGATAATATTATTTTTGGTGATTTATGCAAAAAGCCAGAATACGCCTAACAGGCACAGATTGCGTCAAGGTGGAGACGGTGTGTAACCGAATCAAAGAGATCGCAGAGCGAACAGGCGTGAATCTGGCAGGTCCTATTCCCCTTCCCACGCAACGCCTAATCGTCCCGGTAAGGAAAAGTCCTGATGGTGAAGGCACCGCAACTTGGGATCGATGGCAGATGCGTGTGCACAAGCGGTTGATAGATATTGATGCAGATGAACGGGCATTGCGTCAGTTAATGCGAATTCAGGTTCCCAAGGACATTGGTATTGAGATCGTCCTGGAGAGCTGAAGGTGGCGGCGTGAAGGCCGCTGAAATTATCGCCTGGATTCATTCCAAACTCTCCTTTCAAACCCTGTTTCTACTCATCTTTGTTGTTGCTCTGTTGGTTCGACTATGGGCTCTGGACCTCAAGCTATTTCATCATGATGAGGCGGTTCATGCCTGGTTTTCCTACCGGTTGCTAACCGATGGAATCTATGTCTACGATCCTTCATACCACGGGCCCTTTCTCTACTATGTAACCGCAGGGATGTTTGCTATCTTGGGGGCTTCAGATCCGGTTGGCCGCATCCTTCCGGCGTTGTTCGGGGTCGCCCTGATCCCGATGGTGTATGCGATCTATCGCCTTGGCTATCTCGATCAGCGTCAGACCCTTGTTGCAGCGCTGTTTATCGCTATATCTCCCGAGATGGTTTATTTCTCCCGGTTCCTCCGTCAGGACATCTTCCAGCTGGCATTCACCCTCCTCCTCCTGGTCGCCCTTCTCTATTATCACCGGAGCGGAAAGCTTTGGTATGCGGCCTTGGCAGGGCTATCTGCGGGGCTCGGGATGACCCTGAAGGAGGATATGCCCCTCCTCCTTCTCATTTTCCTTGTCTATGGAGTCTATCTCCTCTGGTCAGGAAAAATCTCCCTTCCCCGTTCCTGGAAGAGAGACGCAATTCTTGCTTTTCTCATCTTTGCAGGTTCCATGGTCCTTTTCTACTCTTCCTTTGGAGCTCATCCCGAGGTGATTCTGGGGCAGGTCCTGAATCCCGGATTTATCGCGAAGAATGGCATTCTCTCAGCCATAAATCAGACCGGATGGTATCAAGCAGTAGAACACTGGACTGCAATGCACACACAGTGCCGGATCTGTGGTCCCTGGTTTTTCTACACTATTCTCCTCATCCTCTACGAGCTTCCTATCTTCGCTCTCGCAATCCTAGGAACTCTTCAGTTCACCATGAAGAAATCCTCCGGATCTTGCATTCTTGACCGCATCTGGAAAAAGAAAGAGGAACCCACTTTTGCTCAAATCGTGGAGAAGGTCAGAGGAAAAGAGAAACGGATGGTGGGGAACCGGAAGGAAGAGTTCATTCGGTTCTCCATTATCTGGATGCTTGCCACCCTCACGATCTATGCGTACATCGGAGAAAAGGTTCCTTGGTTGATCGTCCACCAGCTCCTTCCCATGATCTTTGTGGCGACTTACCTGATGACCTCACGAAAAGCGGCGTTTGCAGTCATTTCTTCTATCTTTCTCATCCTTGTTCTGTGGCATGTGGCATTTGTTTCGGCTGATGTGAGCGAACCTATTGTTCAGGTCCAGAATTCCGAAGAACTCCGTACTGTGATGGCTCTGATTGACGCCTCCGATTCTGTGGCAATTTCTTCTGATACCTACTGGCCTCTGCCCTGGTACTACCGTGGGGAGGCCGCAAAAAAGATCCAGTATTTTGGTCGTCTGCTCCCTAGGGATACCCTAGCGTCTATGGATGTCGATCTCATCATCACCTATGATGCAGATAGTTATGATTCAATTCCTGGATTTGCAAAGCGGACCTACAGGATCAATTATTGGTTCTCGTATTATGACAATGAGAACCGACTGCTAGAGTACTATTTCCTGAGGGATGGAAAGCTCGGAAGTATGAATTTTGATGTGTTTATTCGTATCACTAACCTAACGGCAGAGCCGTTCCGAGATACGGTATCATATGGGATATCACCTCTTGTGTCCCTGGAGACAAATCCTGCAACTTGTTTTACATCTGTCTACTAGATCCCCCATACGGTGTTAGGTGGGAGGATGGAGATTAGAAATCCATTTCAAGGTGAGATGCGTTAATATTTTCCGATGGCCTCAGATACCACCCTCTTCACCAGGGCTGTAGGCAATCGATGAAATGGAGCTCCCTTAATTCCGTTCTCTTTGTAGAAATGGTGCTCCTCACACTGAGAGAGATGGCTAGCTAATTGGTGAAAGCTGCTGTATTTCTTGCCATTTCATAGCACTGTTACTGGTTCTTGTACTGCGTACTTCGTACGCATTTTCTCTCAGTTGCAAAGCTCAAGAATTTTATCGTTATTTACACGGTCACTGCGTATATGTACAATGTATTGATCACCCGTATTTTGTGTATGTACTATACAGTTTGGTATGGTTTCCGGTCTGAAATATTCAGGAGTTGCATCGAGTTACAGATCATATGATTGAAATTCCTTTATTTTCGATTTGGAAGATAAACATAATTTCCATTTTTCAAATCTTGATTCGAGTTTTTCCAGTTGTTTTACATAGAATGGAGTTTATCAATGCTTCACAATGAGACTCTTATTAATCTAGGGAGAACATTTTCTGACAAAACGATTGGTGACCGAAAGGTACCTTCTTGCACCAAATCCTCTACGATTGAGAATAAAAGATGTGCAATGGGTATTATAAAAAATATCCCGAATATTTTTAAAAAGTTGATTTATCCCTGTTCATCCCAGTGGAAGAACTTACGGTATGCGAAATAGCCGACGACTCCCATCACAATGACGCTGATTCCGAGTGCAAGGAACAGGGGATTGATACCGGGGAGGCCAAAACCTCCCTCCCCAATGTCTGTCTTCATGGCGGTAGAGAGATTATATGCATCATCCGCATATTGGGAGGCTTCAACCGCTTTTG
>JAJRCP010000137.1 GCA_028678885.1 Methanomicrobiales archaeon | reverse complement strand
TCGCTCCCCTTCCTTAGTGGGAAGGTATGGGGGATTACAGATCACGAGATCAAAGGGACCGCAGAGACCGTCCATCAGATCGGTCCGCACAACGTCGATCCCTCGCTCCCGTGCCATCTGTATCGCGTGAGGGTTAATGTCCGTAGCAATCACTTTCGGCGTAATCGTTTTCACTGTGAAGGCAATGTGTCCACTCCCTGTACCTACTTCAAGTACCCGGTCCCCCGTTTTTAACTCCCCAATTACCGCATCCAAAAGGAGCAGAGTGTCCTCCTGGACAGGATACACCTGGTCAGAGCAATGAGTATGATTGGATTGGGGCATATTGCTTCGATATCCGGAAATTTCTTTCTGGAACATGGGTTATAGACGGGTAAATACTCATGGCCATCCTGATATGATTGATGGTTCTTCAATGGGGATAGGAAGAAAATCTTTTAGTTGAGTGAGAAATGTCACTTTAGGGTTTTAGGCCGGCATTTGCGAGGAGTGCAAAATCCTCAAGCTGCAGCTCTTCAGGACGGCTCGAGAGGATATCCTCAGGTATCTGTGAAAGAAGATATTCCAGGTGTTCGCTACCCAGGGATCCTCGCAGACTTTTGAGACCATTTCGTACTGTTTTTCGACGATGAGAGAATAGGACTCGTACAATATCATTATACCGTGTGCGGTCAACAAGGGGGAATCGCGGCTCATGAGGGATCAAGCGAAGCACGAGCGATCGTACCTTGGGCATGGGATTAAAGGACTGGGGAGATATCTCAAAACAGGGCTCGATTTCAGCATAGGTCTGGGCCATGATAGAGAGCCTTCCGCATCCAGATGTACCGGGTTTCGTCACCATGCGCTCGGCGAACTCCTTCTGGTACATGAGGATCGCCTCCGAAAACCCTACATCCAGTAGTCGGAAAGTTATTCTCGAAGATACAGAGTACGGGAGGTTGGAGACTACCTTCTCAAAAGGGGGGAGGGCGCAGCGGACAGCGTCCCCCTGAACAAGGAGGAGTCGCCCTCTGCTGATCTCGGGGGAAAAGAGAGATTCCAGGGTTCTGCAGAGCGCATAATCGAGTTCAACGGCAACAACCGTTGCACCCCTATCGAGGAGAGCCCGGGTAAGAATTCCCCGGCCGGGCCCGATCTCTAGTATCCGACAACCTCCAACCTCTATGCAGGAGAGGATCCGCTCCACAGCAGAGGGATCGATAAGGAAATGCTGGTCTCGGGGAGCGCTCATTTTACGGTGAACAGGCGGTATTTTGTCTCCGGATCCATAATCTCTTCCAGGATCCGTTCAATAATCATTTTTTCAGGATGGGAGATTGCCTTGATCCGCTGGGCAATATCTTCAAAGGTGACAAACGGTTTCTTGTTTCGTTCTTCTAGGATCTCCCACATCAGCTTCTTCCCGATTCCCGGCAGAAGGTGCAGCATGTGCAGCCGCGGGGTGATAGAGAGTGCCTTGTTAAAGAAGTCCACGAACCGCCCCTGGTTCTCCCTTACGATCCGCTCCACCGCAAAGGGCAGTTCTAGTTTGGCTGTCGGTGTGAGATCTTCATACCCAATGCGTCGTTTCACCCGCTCAATCTTGTCCCTTTCATCATCACCGATATATACAAGGTCATAGAGCTTGATATCGGAAGATTTGGGGACGAGCTCAAGGAGCTTGAATTGTTCGATGCCCACTGCCTGGATCAACGGTTCCCTCTTGTATATGGGCCGTGGGTCATCAGACCGGCCCTTCAGGAGCACGTCCAGTACTACCGCATACTGCTCTTTTTTCTCTACCTTCATGATCCTCACCTACAGGTGAGCCGAGACGAGGTCGAGGATAATGTCCAGCTCTTCCCCGGTCAGCGTGAAGCGCTCTTTTGCATAGATCGCTCTCAGCTCATCCCGGCTGCGTGGCATGATATTTGCAATTCGGTATGCGATATCCGGTTTCATCTTTTCGAGCTTGAGGAGCTCGGATATGAGGGCATGTGATTTTTCTGCGGGCGTCTTCGAGAGCAGACTGGCATGCTCAATACTTCGGCGCAGCTCGTAGGACATCTCCCTTCCTGCCTCGCGTCGCTCGTTGTCTAGCTTCTGGAGTATTTCTTTTAGTTCCGGGAGCGTAACCCGCTCCTCTGCGACCTGTGCCTTCACCTTCATGCCAGCCTCACTTCCCTACTGTGCTTTTAGATGCTGGGGCCGGGCGATGATTATTTTCCGGGTATCACCCTCCCTGACTTCCAGCACCCAGGCCCGCCCGCGCTGCCCGAGAATGGTTCCGGTCTTTCCATGGAACCGGCGGTGGGGGATGCCTTTGTGAATACTGGGCTCAATGATAACATGAACTTTCTGACCGATCTCAAAATGCTGTATCAGCGAAGATACCGGTGGTAGCCCTCTTTTTCGCATATCTTTTTTTAACAGATATCGTGTCTTTTTTCGTGGTCCGTTATGGTGTGCCATTTTTAGCTCCTCTTTCCACCTTCACTAGGGAACATGGATGTTCCATATCGGGTGTGCTGTAATGAAGTACATCAATCTGAACAACGCGGGCATTTATCCCTGTAATCGCAGACAGGCTGGGTAGGGTGCGACGTTCATCTCCAGAGACTAGTTCCTTGATATAGAGGCCCGCTTCTCCGACCACATCGATGATAAATCGATCGTTTTCGATTCCGATCAATGCTATATCGACGACACGCCTCTTCCTGATCAGGTCTGCCCTTCGATGAGCGACTCTCCGGGGGGTTCTCTGATCGATGGTTGCCCCGCGGAGCTGGTTCAATGCGTCGTTCAGTTCTTCTTGGGATATCCTTCCGTCAAATTCGACGAGAATCCTGTACTTTTTATACGACTGTTTCGATTTAATGGTTTCCACGGCTGCTCTGTCTGCATACCCTTCAAGAGAGACGGATACCTTCCCTTCCTCCTCCAAATTGATCGTATTGGCGAGGACGTCAAGATCAACGGAACGCACCCGGGGAGAGACTAACTCCATGATGAATGGGCGTCCTGTTCCCACCATCCGGGCATCGATATCTTCCCGCCCTGATCCGTGGAGAATGGCATCCTTTGCCATGTAACTCTCCGCCAGATGCCGTCCTATTAGCTCTTCTACCGAGTACTGGTACATCTTTCCGGTGAAATTACAACGAGGACATCCGGTGCCCTTACATTCCCGGCAAAGCCAGCGGGTCTGGGGGATCCCGCGCTCGTACTTACAATAACGCCCCCTGACAAAGAGGGGATTGATCTGGATGCCTATCGTTTCTGCAGCAATATCCAGGATCGCCACCACATCGGGGTGCACGAAGTCCGCCTCTTTTCCGGTAATGCGGGAGACCTGTTTTCCTACCTCCCGGTTCATCTCTGCCTTGAGGGGTTCGGGATCGGTGAGGCTGAGGTCTGTCCAGACCAGTTCTTCGCTTTCCCCTATCAAAGGAGGAACCTTTGTCCCTACGAGAAAGGTTGAAAACTCAATTCCAGTGAGTGCAGATTGAACACGTTCTACCCATTCACTCAGTTTGGAGAAAAGGTCATTGCAGATCCAGCAGGATCGAGTCTCTTGGGCATATAGCTGATGTACCGCTATCGCATGTGTGATACGCAGCGCCCGCCCCCGTTCATCATTCGTAAGCCCGTGGGAGCGTTTTCCGAAAAATCTGCCCAGGCAATGGTCACAGATCGGTCCATACTCAAGGATCCGCCCGACCTCTTCCATCAGGTCCACCCGGCTTCCCTCCGGTCAAGTTCATTGTGGATGAGTGTGATCACATGATCGGCATGTAAAGATCGGGGGCTGACAGAAATTTTGTGGGTCGAGGGGGGAATATACATCTGTTCTTCCTTAGTCAGGTTCAGATGGTCGCTTAGGAGAAACGAGGCTGGGAGATTCTGGATCTTCCGGATATCCTCCCCACCTTCATCGGAAAGAGCGAAACCACGCTCTAAAAGAAGGTCAGAAAACCCTGTAGCACGGATATAGATACCTGGAGTGGAGGATCGATATATGGTGCCTACAGGCAGCGCGAGGGCTTTGCGCAGAAGGGCTGCCGTGCTCCGCTCATCGGGATTCAGGGAATGCACTTCGCTTCCACGGATACAGATAGTCTTCGGAGGCGCTGGTTCTCCCAGAAAGACTAGATAGCAATCGGTGTCACGCCGTAGAGTGTGAGAGAGAAAAAGGGCTGCCTGAATGCAGCGGCACAGGAGGTCCATTCTCCCACCGCTCCCGGGAAGATCTTCAAGGATAAAATCCCCCTCGGTTCTGGCCAAGTGACCAACTATGGCGAAGGATCTCATTGCGCCTTGCCGAACCTTTTCATCAGCCGTTGGAGATTGAACTTGCTGCCTCGCATACCCTTTAATGCCTGCTGCATCATCCGGTGATATTTCAGGAGCTCCTTGACTTCTTCTGGGGCTGCACCCGCTCCTCGAGCGATACGGTGAATGCGGGAACTGCTGATGACCGATGGGTCATCCAGTTCCCCTTCCGTCATGGAGTCCATGATCACCTTGTACCGGGCCATCTTGGTGCTGGTCACGTCGAAAGCATCCTGAGGGATTTCCATCCCACCCATGGGAAGCATGCTCATCAGCTGACGCAGCGGCCCCATCTTGTTCAGGGCTTCCAGCTGCTTGTACATGTCACGGAGGGTAAATCGTCCCCGCAAGATCGCGTTTACGTCCACCTCTTCAGGCTTTATCACTTCTTCTGCCCGTTCAGCGAGCATCTTCAGATCCCCCATCCCAAGGAGACGGGAGATATAACTTCCCGGTTCAAAACGTTCCAGATCTTCGATAGTCTCCCCATTCCCGATGAATACAATACCACTTTTTGTCTCCGCCACGGCAGATAGGGCGCCCCCACCCTTCGCCGTTCCATCCATCTTCGTGACGAGTACCCCGTCAATCCCTATCGCCTCATGGAAACGGCGTGCCTGACCGCTCGCTTGCTGCCCTAGTGCTGCATCGATCACGAGCCAGCGATGTTTTGCCTGAGCTATGTTGGAGATTTGGATGATTTCATCAATCAACTCCGCTTCTAGAGCATGCCTTCCCTGGGTATCGATAAGAACGACTTCCATCTGTGTGAAGAGTTCGAGACCCTTTTTCACAAGGGTAATCGCATCTTTCACATGCCTGTCTCCATAACAAGGGACGTTGATCTTCGCACAGAGCGTCTGTAGCTGGTCGAACGCACCCGGACGGAAGGTATCGGCACAGATCACCCCAACCCGCAACCCCTTTCTCTGGAAATAGCGCGCCAGTTTTGCAGTTGTAGTGGTTTTTCCGCTCCCCTGAAGTCCCGCCATCAAGATCACCTGGGGCGAGAGATCTACCGGCGCGGCCTCCCCCACCAAATTCACGAGCTCTTGATAGACAATACGAAGCACATGCTCCCGCACCCCCATACCCTTGGGGGGCTCCTCTTCCAGAGCGCGTTTTTTGATGGTTTGGGAGAGACGGAGAACTAGTTTTACATTGACATCAGCTTGGAGGAGGGCTCGTTGAAGGTCCCGGCCGAGCTCATCCACGGCTGCCCGGTCAATCACCGTCTTTCCGGCAAGCTTTCTCAATGCATCTTTCAGCGAAGTTCCCAGCGTATCCAGCATCAGGCCTCCCCCAATATCTCACCAACGAGTACATCCGGTGAAAAGGGTTTTAGATCTTCATATGCCTGACCCGTCCCCAAGAATGCGATCGGTTTCCCAATGGTATGCGCTATTGAGATTGCAGCACCTCCCTTCATATCCATGTCTGCCTTGGTGAGCATTATCGCATCAGTCCCCACTAGTCGATTGAATTCCTCTGCTCGGATTACAGCATCATTGCCTGCTACTGCCTCATCAACATAGATGATCAAATCGGGCTTAATGACCCGTTTGATCTTCTCCAGCTGGTTCATCAGGTTTGCCCGATTGTGAAACCTCCCGGCGGTATCGGCTAGCACCACATCTGTATGATGGGCATTTGCATACTGGACTGCATCGAAGATCACTGCCGTCGGATCGGCACCGGGCTGGTGCTGGATCACCTTGGTCTCCACCCTTTGGGCAAGTGTGGAAAGCTGTTCCTGAGCCCCCGCCCGGTAGGTGTCCCCCGAGGCGATGACAACAGAAAAACCCTTATTTCGAAGGAAATACGCTATCTTTGCAATAGAGGTGGTTTTTCCGGTTCCATTCACGCCGGTGAAAAGAATCTTCACCGGTTTTTCATGGGTGCGAAGGTAGGTAGTGATATCAAATCCTGATCCAAGCACGCCCCGTAATGCGGAACGGAGGCTCTCCACTACCAGTGTATCGATTGAAGAACCGATTCTCCGTCGTTTCCCCGTCAGCTCACCACGCAGGGTAGAGATAATTGCTTCGGTTGTCGGAAATGCCACGTCATTTTCTAGAAGAACCAGTTCCAGTTCAGCGAGGGGTTCAGCGATATCTTTTTCGGAGAGAATTAACTCCCGGTCGCGCACAAGAGTCCTGACCTTCTCTGTTAACCGGATTTTTCCCTGTTTTCCTTTCCCTTCATCGAGGGATGGAGGAGACGTAAGGGCTGCTGCCTGGATATTGATGCTTAGCTTTTCTTGAACGGTTTTTATCCTGTTTTTCAGGGAATCGAACATGCCCCCGCAACCTACCCTATCCTGCCTGTGCCTTCCGATATTCCTGATCGATACGCTTCGCAATCTCGTTGATCTGGCCCCTTACCTGGTCAAGCGAATCTGCCACTTTTTTTTCCAGAGCTTCCAGCTCTTTGATCCGATCTTCCAGAAAACCGATGGCTTCCGTATTTTTCCTTTTGATTACCACATCAGCCCCAATGTTTACCAGAACATTGTCCGGATCGATGATCTGGGCACGGATAGTTGTCCCGCCCCCGATGGGAACAAGGATTACACTCTGTTTCTCGGTCGCAAGAGCCTTTAGTGCGTCGATTGCAGCCATCGATTCCATCCTCTGTCGCTCCATAAAATCGAGCTGCCGTGAGAGCACCTCTGCTTGCTGCCCATACTCGTTCAGGTACGCTTGGAGCGCCTGCACTTCACGGGAGTCCGTCCCATCCACCTTACTCACCATCGATTTTCGTTATACCCTGTATTCTGATGTAGCTTCTCTTCAAGCGATGTTTACTTCCGACGACGGTGAGAAACCGCTCCGCAGCACCACTTTCATTCGGTGCCGTCACTAATTTCTTATACGGCTGCCATACGTTATCGATCTTGATCTGACTAGAGACTTCATACTCCATTACCATCACTCCATAAATCCAAATACTTCCTCGATCCTGCCCAGTTCAAACCCACTAGTCTCGAAGCCTGCAAGGTACCCCCTACCGTTTACTACAAGCCCCGTCCCAATGAGGCCACTTCCCATGTTCACCGAACCCCGCCCGACTGGAAGACCGCTAGCGGTTTCCAGGATTTCCAGTTCCTGGTTGGTGGTGCGGGGATGCACGAGAATTCCACGATTGGTTGCGGCAGCTGCCATACCGATCGTTTTAATGCCCCCTAGAGTCAGGCGTACCACTTTCGCTCTTAAAAACGACTCAATCTCTTCCGCTTGGCGCATATCCACTTCAGGGTGGATGGCAACAAAAGTATCTGTGGCAAGCAGGATATTTCCACTTGCGGTCATAGGACCCGAAAGCAGTAGTACCTCGGTATATTCTTCCAGTATCTTCCGCTCCCGATCAGTAATCAGCCCGCTTGCAACCAGACCATGGCTGTTCCCGGTGAGGAGGGGGCCGATAAGAGAGCAATCCTGGATGGTGGTGACCACCAAATTGACATCAAGTGTTTCCTGTAAAGCAGTACGGAAGGCTTCCGGTGCATCAGGTGTGATGATCGCGATGTCCTTTATGACACGGGAGAAAACACCGATATGCGGGTCCCCGGCGTAATCGATGGTCACACTCATTATGTGTCAGCTCTCTGCGAGCTCGGCTTGAACCTGGCCATCTTCAAATTTCATGGCCCTGATGCGTATCCTTGAGGGAGGCTTTTCATTGCCTCGGGCCCAGACCTTTTCATTGATACTACGGTCCAGTTTGATATCCTCACTCTTCATATGGCGAGAGAGGTATTTCCGGATCTCCTTGATCGCCCGGTTTCCACGTTTCCACCGGGGAACCCGGTCCACAACCCGGAGAGGGACCACATAGATCTGTTCGGTGAGTTTTTCGACCATGTTTACACCTTCAAGGTACTTCGTCTCCAGTTGCGTCGCTTGGGATGAGAGACTACATTCCGTTTGGTTCGCATCATAACCCACGCGGGTACACGCCGGTTTTGTTCACACGCTTTTGCCAGACGTAATTTTCTACCTTTGCTTACTTTACTCATCGTTGATTCCTCCTGGTATTCCTCAAGCCTGCCGGAGTGGTGGGGTGAAATGACTGTTCCGGTATCTTTATCGATTGGAATGGGACACACATAGGATCACCTTACCTTCTCCGTATGTTCCAATCCTTCTTTGCGGGGGTGATCTGTTTCAACAGCTCTTTGAGCTGCGCATCGGTGATACGCTGCTTCAGTCGTCCACTCTGGGCGAGCATGACCAGCTGCTGCTCGATTGCTTTGGCAAAATCTGGGCGGGTGAGTCGGATATTATTCAGTCGTTCCCTTGCCTCTGGTTCGAGTATCTGCATGAGGATCTGCTGAATCTGTGATTCCTGACGACGCCTCTGTTCCAGCTCCTGATCGAGCATCTGCTGCTCCATCGCCTGCCTCTGCATCTGTTCCATTCTCCGTTTTCTCAATTCAGCAAGCTCGTCGTCCCCCATAATGTCACTCTCTTAATTATTTCGTTGAAGCCACTGGAACGGTTTTTACTAGCGTAAAAGCGATTTCGTCCACAAACGCTCTTCCTGCTGCGGAGATGTTTCGCCCTGACTTACTCTTCTCTACGAGACCAGCGGTCTCTAGCTGCTGCAGGACCTTCCGGAGAATAGACCCACTTCCTTTTCTGAATTTGTTTGGCCGAGATCCGCGATCCCGTGTCCCTCCATATACCGATCGTAATCGCTGTACACCGACCGGACCATCACGGTAGATGCGTCGGAGAACGGCGCCGGCACGCATATACCACCAGTCTGGATCTTCCGGGGGCAGCTCCCGATGGACACCCGTCTTTACAAAGGGAGTCCAAGCGGGTGGTTTCATCTCGGGTTTTTTCTTCAATTCTTCTCCTAGCTTCTTGATAAGTATATCGGGAGAGACATCAAACGCAGTTGTCATCGGATAAACCTCTCATTCCTGAAATGGCAGTCTTATCATATTTGTATACAGGACACTTATATATTTCGAGCCCGCGTGTCGTCGTTTTATCCCTGTTTTTGCTCGAGAATTACGGTCCGCCCGCGTTTGCTCAGAAGATAGGTGTTGGTTGCGGCAGCAAGTTCTTCGGGATTCATCTCCGCACTTCGTAAGAAACGTACCTTGACGACCTTTCTCGTTTTTATCTGCTGCCGAATCTCTTCGCACACTACATTAGTACAGCCTTTCTTTCCTATCCAGACGGTAGGTTTCAGTTCATGGTTTTCCTGAGGGGTTTTCACGCCGACTCACCACCTGATAACGTCTCTGTTTTCTACATCGAAGACAGGTGACCACCACCTTCTTCCGATGGATCCGTACCCTCGTGTTGATCCCCGGCACGAGAAAAGCCTGGCAATACCTGCAGAAACGCCTCCGCAGTTCACGGGGGATGCGCACCCGATGTCGCATAGCGATGCGCCGGGCGAGTCCCACGTATCGATCAGAGAGAGCAGGATTCTGATGGAACATTTCATCTGCTCTTTGAAAGAGAATCCGTATTCTCTCTCTGGCTATCCGTTGAATTTCTGACGCCACCGATCTCTGTACCACAAACAGTCCTCCATAGTCAGTGCTTATGTTCGGATCACGTGCCGTCCCACAATACGGAGGTGGCCCTCACAAAAGAGCTTTGCTGCCTCCACGAGAATTTCGTGTTCCTGTGCAAGGATCCTTTGGGATAGCAAATCTTCATTATCTTCCTGAAGCACGGGGACACATCGCTGGAGAATAATTGGACCTGTATCGGTTCCCTCATCAACAAAATGGACTGTGCATCCACTAACCTGTACTCCATAATCGAGGGCGCGTCGCTGGGCATGAAGGCCGGGAAAACTGGGAAGAAGGGCAGGGTGGATGTTGATGATCCGTCCCTGAAAGGCATGAACGGTAGCAGGATCAACCAGTCTCATGTAGCCACAGAGAAGAAACAGGTCTGCATCGCATGCAGTC
>JAJRCP010000136.1 GCA_028678885.1 Methanomicrobiales archaeon | reverse complement strand
TAAAAAACTGAAGAAACCTTCCTCCATACAGGAAAAAGAATACCTTGAATGGGAACATACATGCAAGCATCGGCGCCAGAAGAAGAGCCTCCAGCATCGCATTATTGTAATAGAACATTCCCGCATCATGAGGGGCAAATCCCCCAGTCGCGATCGCGACCATCACCAAGTTCATCACATCCCAGAGGGGAACCCTAGTTAATACTTTAACAAGAAGAATGAATACGAAAGTCAGGATGAAGTAGATCCCCCACACCCTCTGAGCAGTGGAGACGATATTTGGGAGAAAGGCATCAGGGTCTCCCTTCCGAGCGATAAAGGCGGAACTGCGTAAGGCCCGACCGGCTCATCAGGGCAATACTGAAAGAGATGACTCCTATCCCTCCTATCCACTGCATAAACGAACGCCAGAAGATGAGAACATGTGGTGATGTATCAAGGGACGTCATAACTGAATAACCGGTACCGGTCCAGCCCGACATTGATTCGAAGATACTGTCGGTAACCGACATATGGATTCCCAGGATAAAAGGTAGGGAACCGATGATCGCAACAACCATCCAGGTAATGGCCACCGCAACAAGGGTGACGCTCAGAGGAGGTGGTGATTCATAATGAGGCATCTTCTTGATCAGAAAACCCAGTATAAAAAAAGTAAGAAATACCGATGCCATGGGTAGGATCATGGACCATTCTCTATACAATACAAGCACAATAAACGGCGTAAGGGTGATCAACCCCAGTAATTCAAAGATGATCCCCATGCCATGAGCGATCATCGCGAGATGTTCCCGCCGTTTCATGCCTGTACTATGTGCACGGCCTCATATCTTTATGTTGATCTCACCGATTTTAGTAGTGCAACAACAATTCTTGCGTGATCACACCCAATTCTCCATAGTCAAAAATAGAAGAAAGGTGACCAGGTAGTGTCCACATGACCCCATTTCATTAGATTCATCCTAGGAAGGCTGATCATCACTCTGTTTCCCGTTCCTACGCTCCTATCTCGGAAGAACTTAAACGAGTGAAATCCAGCCCGAATGAACGATTGAGCTGAAATATAGCGAGAGACTAATATCTCACCTCAACCGTTAATGCCCCTTGTGGGAGAATTGGGAAGGTGATAGGGGGAGCATCATAGAACGCGGATATTGTGGACCTTGTGCCCAACGAGGACTATTTATTTTCGGAGATACGACAATGGAGGGCCTCATAAAAGGCTCATTACCCGATGCGACACAGAAGTAAAGGTACTATACAACGATGTCTAAAGAAAGATTCTACTATCATGCGATGCTATATACATCGGATCGCGAGGGTTGCCGAGCCAGGTCAAAGGCGACGGATTTAGGGTCCGTTTTCGTAGGAATTCGGGGGTTCGAATCCTCCCCCTCGCATTCTAATCAACTTTTTTAAAAGAAATTCGCTCGTATACCCATAGGAGAATCGAGTCTTTAATTCTGATATCTCTTCATTTCTGATCCAGAGGAAGGGATTTGCACGGATTCACGATGTTCCTGTGAGGTGCAAAATCAATATGATCTCATTTTTCCATAGCACATGTCTTCAGATCTCCTGGCATCTTTTCGATAGCATACCGTAGGGCTGTTCTGAGCATTTCTTTTTTATGCGCAATTACGTACTCGAATACCTCAGTCTGATGGCTCTTGCTCGCTTCTTTCAATATCCACCCTTACCCTTTCTGCACGAGGTCGTCACTGTCCGTCAGAAGTCGGTCGGTGATTTCAAAAATATCAGAGATGAAGAGACCTTTCCGGGCAGGTAAGATTAAAGATACGGCAGCTGCACGACGAAACCACCGGTTGCCCGAACCTGTCCAGATTGTGAGTCTCCGGACAGACCAAGGAAATTGTTCAAGAAATGTTCCGATGGCATGGTTGCAGAGTGTGTCGCATTTTGCCCAGTTGTTGATATACAGTTCGATCCATCGTTCAAAAAAATCAAAATCCGCTGGCTCGTATCGTTAATGCAATCGATACGCCCAGTCAAAGGCGATAAACGCCTCTTCGCAATAGTCTGAAGCGAGCAACTGCTCACACAGAGACCAGATATCCCGTTTCTCCCGATGTTGTATCTCATCAAAATATTTCCTTGCGATTTTTTCCACCGCGGCTGATTTCACCCCATACAAGCATACCTCTTCTTTGAAAAACCGCTGGTTACTCTGTCTTGTATACTCATCCACCTGCTGGAGCAGGTCTTTTCGGAGAGCTGAGATGATCTCCACGTTTATGATAATCCCTTCTGTATTAGGAGAAATGAACGTGACATCTTTTAGATAATTCCATTTAGGAAGAGTTCAAGGGAACAGTTCAAGAAGAAAAATATCCCAGGTACCATACACTAGGAGACATTGACAGATGGAACTCGTTGTTCGTGAATTAACTCAAGGGGAGTTTCCTCTTGCAGAGAAAGTATGGGAAGAATACCGCGGGCAAAAAGCTGACCCGAAAAGTGAGAGGATCTTTGGGGTATTTTTCGATGATGAGCTGGCTGCAACTGCTCGCTGTACGCGGCACCTGGATGGTCTTGAGATGGATTGCGTATTTACGCTCGACAAATACCGAGGGAAAGGGTATGCCCGGATGGTGGTAAAACTGCTGCTCAGAGAGTGCGGGTCCGAGAGGATCTATATCCATTCCACTCTTCCTCTTATATCATTTTATAAAACGCTGGGGTTCACGACCATCCCTGAACAGAAACTTCCTCAGACTATTAGGGATCGGTTTATTTTCTGTTTCGGGGAGATGGAGGGGTGCAATGTCGCGCCCATGATGCGTGGTTGATGATGACCTAACCGTTCACGATAATATTTCTCCCATTGTTTTTTTCTAGCATCCAAGGAGCTATCCATGAACAGATGACAATTCTCCCCTTATCTCTTTACAAGACAGGGCCGGATGCTGATGGACGCGTGTACCCACTCTACTTTTTCGCTTTCTTCCGGAACGCTTCCCAAGATTTCTGAGGCTCTTCCTTGATCACCCGCCACTTATT
>JAJRCP010000135.1 GCA_028678885.1 Methanomicrobiales archaeon | reverse complement strand
GAGCGGGAAACCCATGTCCTGGATAGAGGGCTTCCACATTCAGTTCGCTGAGTCTTTTTACCGATTGTTTCAGGGCCTGGAGGTCTCCTCCCGGTAGATCGTACCTGCCGAAGGATCCTTCCGGAAAAACAGTATCCCCGCAAAAGAGAACTCTCTCCTCCTCTCGGTAGAGACAGATACTACCTGGGGTATGACCAGGAGTGTGAAGAACAGTGAGCGGACCAATCCTCTCCCCCTCTTTAAGAAGGAGATGGGGCTGAATTATAGGGGCCTTCTCACCAAAACAGACTGCAACACTCTGGAGATCATCCCGGAGGGCCGGGGCGTCTAGCTGGTGGATAGCGATGGTGGCATTACACAGATGGGAGATCTCCACCACATGGGCGGTGTGATCATAATGGCAGTGGGTAAGTACGATAGTGTGAATGGTATCTCGATAGGGTTCCACTGCCATAGGATGGATACCCGCGTCAACGAGGATGTTCCCGTATATATAGGAATTGGCGATGCTCACCGTGCCAGGTAACCACTGTACAGGCATGCAAAGTAATAAGCCCTTCCACCAAATGTGTTTTATGCACGCCCTCCTCCGTGAATGTAGAAAGGGAACTCTCCCCCGAGAGATTGAACCAATTGCACGGAACGAGGGAATGGATTCAAACCATCTTGCTTCTGCCCTTATTCGGGGAGTTGTCTCTCTTCCCCTCAATCCCCGCCACTCGTGCAGGCCATGTGCAATCGGAGAAAGGTGCCGGGTAAAAGTAAATGTAAATATTGGAACATCCGCTCCGCGGTGTGACCACCAGCTCGAGCTGGAAAAAGCGAATGCGGCGATTGTGAATGGGGCAGATACCCTTATGGATCTTTCGACAGCTGGGGATATACCGGCTCTACGAAAAAGGATCCTCTCACTGGGTGTGCCGGTCGGCACGGTCCCCTTGTATGAAGCGGTCCGAAGAGCAGGCAGCGCGATCGACGTAGATCCAGATCTCCTCTTCCGTGTGATTCGGGAGCATTGCCAGGATGGGGTGGACTTCCTCACCCTCCATTGCGGGGTTAACCAGGCCGCGTTTGACGCATTGAAAGTGGACCCTCGCCTCATGGGAGTCGTGAGCCGGGGTGGAGCGTTTCATTTGGCAAGAATGGCCCAGACAGGCGAGGAAAATCCTCTTTTCAAAGAATTTTCTTACCTCTTGGAGATTCTTGAGGAGTATGAAGTTGTCATCAGTCTCGGCGATGGAATGCGCCCTGGATCTATTCATGACGCGGGGCGGCTGGCAAAAACAACTGAATATCTGACCATAGGGAGATTATCGAAGGTTTGCCATGAGAAGGGGATACAGCGGCTCATTGAGGGACCAGGGCATATCCCCCTTTCCCAGATTGGATACAATGTCCGAATGATCAAAGAGCTAACCGATCATGCTCCCTTGTATCTCCTGGGACCAGTTGTGACAGATATCTCACCCGGATACGATCATGTGGTTGCCGCGATTGGAAGCACCATCGCCTGCATGTATGGTGCGGATTTTCTTTGCATGGTATCTCCGAGTGAACATCTTGCGCTCCCCCTAGTGGAGGATATTGTCGAAGGTACCCGGGTGACCAAGATCGCTGCACATATTGGGGATACGGTGCGAAAAGGACATGTCTGGCAGGAGGCTCGTGAATTACCTGTGGTTCTTGCGCGGAAAGACCTGGATTGGGAGGGACAATTCGCGAATGCCCTTTTTGGGGATCATGCCCGAAAGATTCACGAACGGGATGGTATTACCGATACCTGTTCCATGTGCGGAGATCTCTGTGCACTAAAACTAGTTAAGGAAATCTTCGAGAAAAAGGAGGAAAAGCAATAGAATCAGTTCAGATACAAAAAACCATGAGATTCATGACGTATCGAAGGGACTGAGTATATGCGTTTTTCGAAGTGCGAAGGGAAGTAGAAAGAAGCCGGGTGTTACATCCGATGGAATGAACCACCATTCTGGACTCTCCTGCAAAAAAGAAGGATGTATCGTTCCCGCATGCTGCCTTAGAGAACCGGTCACAATCCCGCGTATTAGGGTGCTAATCAGCGAAAATGGGATCTGCACATAACGCCTCTCCGGATTGGTTTGAAACCAATTTCACAGGTCTACTGAGATATTTTACTCTTCGATCGTACGGCTTAGGGTAAGAATGCGTTCTGCAAGCAACGCAGCATTCTCCCCGGCATCCACTCCCACACAGGCGACCGGAACACCTTTGGGCATCTGGGCGATTGAGAGAAGAGCATCCAGCCCTAACAGCTTACTGCTGACCGGAACCCCGATCACCGGTTTTGTAGTGCGGGACGCGATGATCCCAGGTAATGCCGCAGATAGGCCGGCGATAGCGATATAGACCTTGCAATCGCTCGATTTCAGGTAGATATCGAGGCTCTCTGGATCCCGATGTGCAGAGATTACGGCACGATCAAAAGAGATTTCGCGTTCACGAAGAACTTCACACACCCTATCAGCGACATCGCTATCGGATGCAGATCCTGCAATTACTGCTACATCTGCCATCGGAAACCCTACATCTAATGTATCTGTCCCTGCACATATATATGGGCTGATCTGCATGGAACACGAATCACTCCTCATGTTGCCGGGACCGGTCCCTGTGCCGGAACGAGTCCGGATGGTGATGATGCGTCAGGCGATCAACCATCGGGGCAGCGAATTTGGGGGCATATATGCGGATTGTGTACGGATACTGAAACCCTTGTTTGGCACCACTGCCGACATTTTCATTCTTTCCGGTTCAGGAACTGCTGCCATGGAGGCAGCGATTGCGAATTTCGGTAGGGACCGGAAGATCGCAGCTCTCGTAAACGGTAAGTTTGGGGAACGGCTGTACAAAATCTCCCAGAGGTACGGGACTGCAATCGAAATTGGGTCTCCATGGGGGACACCACTTAATCTCGAAGGGCTAGAAGCGCAGCTAGAGGGTGGGGCAGAGATGATTACCCTTGTGCACAATGAAACCTCGGCAGGGATAAAAAATCCTGCAGAAGAGGTGGGTAGGCTGGCACGGAAATATGGAGCTCTCTTCGTTATGGATGGAATCACCTCCATCGGAGGTGATGTGGTACAGACCGATGCATGGGGAGTCGATGTGGCCTTTGTGGGTTCGCAGAAATGCCTTGCCGCTCCTGCAGGCCTTTCTGCCGTAGCGGTAAATCACCGGGCTTGGGATTGTCTCTGCGAAAAGCGCCCCTATTACTTGGATCTGGCCTCTTATCGAAAGAGTGCGGGGAATATGCCGATGGAAACCCCCTACACCCCTGCTGTTGCCCTAGTCCTCGCACTGAGGGAGGCACTCCTGATCATCGAAGAAGAGGGTATTGCTGCCCGCATTGAACGCCATCGACGCCTCTCTGAGGCGATTCGTGTAGCAGCGAGGGCATGGGGGCTCCCCCTTTTCCCTGTTCTAGATGAAAAGCATACGTACTCAAACACGGTAACGGCCATCCGGTACCCTGCCGGTATAAAGGACAGTGAGATGCGTGGAAGGGTGAAGAAGATGGGTATAGAGATCGCTGGTGGGCAGGACCAGTTGAAGGGAAAGATCTTCCGTATCGGTTCTATGGGGGCAGTGAATGCACCCGAAATTCTGGCTACCTTGGCAGCGGTAGAGCACTCTCTCAGGAAACTTGGGTATCTGGTAAAGGACAATGGAATAGAAGCGGCCTGCGAGGTGTTATCATGAAAGTGGGGGTTGCAGATACCACCTTTGCCCGAGTGAACATGGGAGCGATTGCCATTGATGAGATGAAAAAACAGGCTAGCGTGATCATCGAGCGGTACACGGTGCCTGGAATAAAAGACCTTCCCGTTGCTTGCAAAATATTGATAGAGGAACGGAAATGTGATATCGTCGTTGCTCTGGGTATGCCCGGTCGTGCAGAAAAGGATAAATTGTGTGCCCATGAGGCGTCACAGGGTATCATCCTTACCCAGCTCCTGACTAATCATCATGTGATCGAAGTATTTGTTCATGAGGATGAGGCGAAGGATGATAAACAGCTCGTCTGGCTTGCGGAGCAGCGGACAAGGGAGCATGCCGTGAACGCGGTCAAGCTGGTTCTCCATCCCCGCGCTCTTGAAAAAGAGGCGGGGACCGGGCAACGTCAGGGATTACCCGATGTAGGGCCTGCACGGGGATGACAAGACAATATCTTTCAGCTTTTTCAGTGATCGATCGAGATAAACCCATTTTCTCGGGAACAGATTATGAGGAGGTTTCCTAGTACCCCCTTCCATATTGAGATAGATATTTACTTTTCTCAATATGCTCATTATACCACTCGTCATTATAGCACCAAACAGGACCTGATCATGGATTGCAGATACGCCAATGAAAAATAATGGATCCATCGTTCGCATCCAATTATTCGTCCAGAATGTAATCATTTCCGCATATCAAATGCCCGCGTATATAGGATCGTGTTTTTGGGGTGACCCGGAAAATACCTTTTGATGGGGCTACCTCTCATCTCTCTTGCATGAACCGGGTCTCTCACAT
>JAJRCP010000134.1 GCA_028678885.1 Methanomicrobiales archaeon | reverse complement strand
TGCTCCACCAAATAGAGTCCGGGCGAGCCTTTCAATAAATCCTTCACGGACCAAATCACTCACCACAGAATAATAATATCCTGCCAGATCTGCAGCGATCCTTCGGAATGCCCGGGCCGATTCTGAGGTGGGATACTTCAATACTACCGGAGTCTTATAGGCGGCAGCCCTTCTCACATTTGTATCCTCTGGTATCATATCGATTACCCGCACTCCGAGGACATCCTCTACACTATGTCTTCGAAGTTCGGTGTTTTCCATTCCGGACCGGTTCAGAATAGCACCAAAGACCTTCCCACCGACCATTTCCGTGAGAATCTTTGTCTTTAGGGCATCTGCCATGGAAGAGAGCTCCGGGTTGACCACAAGAATGACCTCATCCGCGATGGCGAGGGCAACCACTCCGTCCTTACTGATCCCGGCTGGAGCATCTATCAAGAGGAATTCACACCTCGATACCAAAGCTTTCATCACATCCCGCATCCGCTCCGGGTTTGCCTGCTGAAACCCCTGGAGAGAAATACCGCTGGGGACCACTTTGACTCCGCTGGGACCTTCATAAATTGCATCATCAATGCTTGCTTTCCCCGCGAGCACCTCATGAAGAGTGACCGGTACACCTTCGAGCCCCAGGATCAGTCCGATATTTGCCATACCGATATCGGCATCGAGTATATAGGTCTCTTTTCCCAATTGTGCGAGAGAAGTACCGAGATTTACTGTTACAGTTGTTTTTCCGGTACCGCCCTTTCCTGAGGCCATTGTATATGCCCTTATCATCTGTTAACCCTCTTTTATCAGTCGATAATACCAATTAACTTAAATTTTTTAGATTCTTCTATTTATCGGTTTTCACAGTTGTTTTTTTCCTAGAATTCTTCTCCTCTCCTTGAATAAGGTGTTCCATGTGGAGTTCACGTAGCAGGTCTGCGGCATCCGTTTTGAATGTCTCTTTCAACTCCTTGATGGACTCCAAAGTGAGCTTGTCAAGCTTTCTCGAGCCTCCTCCTTCCCCGGTTCTCGTTACTTTAACAGACTTCTTTTCCTCGTCTTCCTTTCCTAATTCAGCTGTAATTTTGATACTCCGCACCTTTCCAGAACGGCCAATAGCGCTGGGGAAGGAAACCGGATGGATTCGTGTAAAGGCCGTCGCGATCTTGCCTTTCTCCAGGAGAGTGCGATCCGGAGCATCGGAGGGAGTGACATCGCTTTTTATCTCCTCCGCTTCTGGTTGTGTTTCTTCTGTGTAGATAATACGAAAGGGAGCATTGAAAAGTAACGTTACCTGGAACTGTTTGACAGTAAGGGGGCACAGCACCACACTCGCAAAATTGTTTCCCAGATCAATGATCTTCTTGAAAGCCTCCAGACCTTTCCGATCTCCAGATTCTGCAAGGATATACGATCCTTCCTTCATAGCCAGGATATGTTCATCCTTTCCCAGCTGAATCTTGCAGTACCCAGTATATTTTAACGTGGCAAACTCATTGAAAAGTGCGGAGATACGAACTCCATCTCTTCTGACCGGTGTTTTGCAAGTGGGAAACTGCATCAGACGATCTCCGATTGAATGTTGCGAATGGCCATTCGGATCAAACCGAGATTTGCATCTGCCTCGGTGAAGATGCAGATGCTAAGATCTCCATAAGGGACGATGATAAACTTTCCGTGTGGGGTTTCAAGGATCAACTGATTGAGAGGTTCTATCGCTAGGTCGCCTGCAATCTTCTTGCCTGTACGGAGAAGGTCTTCCGCGACTGCCGCTACCTGTTCAAAGTCTCCACTTCCCGTGGACTGCACCGCAAACCCTTCATAAAATGCAGAAACCGCCAGCACACCGGGTTGTTTCTTGATTTTATCCAGGTTTAATTGCCCGGTGGGAGTTTTCATGCGGAGGGGTTTTCCATTCTCATCATAAGCGATCAGGAGGCCCTCTTTCACACAGGTCTCTCGTGCCTCTGAAAATTCTTCAGGGGAGTATTGTCTCATCTCAAATTCGAGTGCCCGCTCACCTGAAAGAAGGTCGTAGACCGCGTTTCCTTTCAGTTCCGATGCAGTACCCTGAAACAAGGATCCAATAAATCTCCCTCTGTCAATGAGCAAGAAACCTTCACCAGGAGAACCAATCACATGGAGAACGCCCACCAGCGGGGTTATAAAGGGAAGGATATCTTCAAGGGTGCCGGAAAACTTGCCTATGACGGTTCCCTCAGGAAGTATCATAGTTACAACGCCGCAATAATTCGCTCTCTATTCTTCTTCAGCTCATACCTGACCCGGCCGATATTTGCCCCATGGTCTGCAACGATTGCTATCAGTTCATCTTCAGAGAGGGGAGAAAGGATAATCGGTCCGTTCTCAAGTTCCACGAGCGTCTGGGTCAGCTGGCCTTTCCCTAGTTCGACTCCTATCGCTTCTGACGTCTTTACAATGGATGACGTCATTGCACCAAGTGCCTCAATATCTACCTTTCCTGATATCGCGCTCTCAATAACGAACCCATCTCTCCCCACTACAATCGCCGCTGATACTCCATCGAAGCGGAGAAACTCTGAGAGAATCTGTTTTAGCACCCCGTATCACCCTCTGAATGAATTCTCATCGTCGTTCCACTTCAAGGTTCTGGTTTATTCGTATACAATGCATCTTTCCTAACGAGCTTTGCCTTCACTATCAAATCCAAGATTTGTTCATCTAGATCAAGAACGGATGTGGTGCACCTTGAACAACCGGCCAGGTCATCAATAGCAATCATCATTTGTGCCCCTCACTCGGGATCAGTTTCAGACAGGCATTCAGACTGGTACGGAGGGGAATACACCCTATGGGCACATCTTCAGAACGATACAACGTGTCGGTGTGGCAGCTCTCCTTCATATGCTCGATGGTGCCTTTACTCATTCAGATCACCCGCTTGAGCATTTCGCACATACTGAGGTCGATATAGGTTCTCCGTAGGGAGGACACCTTTAGATACTCCAGTACATAGTTGGGCCAGATCTCATGGCGGGAAAGATCCT
>JAJRCP010000003.1 GCA_028678885.1 Methanomicrobiales archaeon | reverse complement strand
TCAAGAAGTCCCCATCCTTCCCCTTCTCGCTGCCATATACGTTCTTGGGGACAATTTTCGCTGATCATCACCTCCTGATTTCCCTGCACGATGATTTCACAACCGGGAGAATCCGGCGAAAGACGTCGAATGAGATCCTGAATCTGAGCTAGAGAGAGCTCCGGAGAGAGAACAACGGTACGGAAAAGAGAGGCATACGTTTGTATCGTACAGTAGTTCCATACATTCAGATCAACTCCTCCCCGTAACAGAATCGAGGGGTCTCGAGACCGGATAGCCCTTGCGATGCCAGGACTGCTTACCATCACTCCAGCGACACCTGCTTGTTTCATCACCGGCATTTGGGAGATCCACTCTTCAAGAGCTCCTTCCCGAATGATGCGAGGCCACATCCACACCAGCGGAATCCCTTTTTCAAGGCAGAGCGGGAGGGAGATTTGAAGAGTATCCGATCCCCCTTGAAGGCAGATACAGTCACTTCCTCCCTCTACTGCGGCACGTACGCCTTCTGAGGAACTAACATAGGTGGTGAGTATCGGCTTTCCCAATCCCATGGATGCTATCTCACAGGGATGATGCTCAGAGAGTTGATGATTTACCTCTGTCCTTGCCTGTTTCAGAGGCAGATGCCTTTCGTAAAGAGCATGTCCAATCGCATCAAGAAAATTCCGTCGAATGCGATTCAGTTCGCCGATAGGGAGAAATAAACCCCCTGGATACCATGTGACACAATTGCGGATCAGGTACGGCGTACCGCCACTCTTTTTTATCTGCCTCTCAATCTGATCCACAGTGAGGGGTTGTTTCTTTGCATCCTCCCATATCTCGGGAGAGGTGTAGGTAACCGTTATCTCCTCCCCTGTTCGGAGGGATATGCTTCCTTTCAGAATCGCCTGTTTACCCTTCCAGGTTATTTCTACATCAACAGGGATTTGTCGCCAAGATCCTGCCTCAAGCAATCCCTTTGTAGTGGTATCCAAGGTTGTTCGGTGGGTAATATAGATGCTAGTACCTGGCTGCACAATGTCTGGGCATGAAATACTAATATATGGTCCCCTTCTGGAGGGAGGCCGGGTGATAATCATACCCTGCTGAGCGCCACCGGCAGATACCAAGAGTACTCCATCTCCCTTTTCTGGTGACGTTTCCCCGGAGAGACAGATATCAGCTGTGCGATTCGAGGGATGGTATCGGATCACCTCACCAACATAGAGTCCCTGGTGATCCTGCCGGATCGCACCCATCACACTATCCCCAAAGAGGTGACCAGCTGTGAGACCACGATTGAATGCCAGAAGAAGGTCGCGGATGTCTTCTTTTCGGGGCTCCCAAGATCCATTCCGTATATCATCAAGTGCCCTTCGATATACTCGAACCACGGTCGCAACGTACTCCGGAGATTTCATGCGGCCTTCGATCTTTAGGGAGGTAACTGGTGCCTGCACCAGAGAATCGAGATGGGAATATGTGCAGAGATCGCGGGTGGAGAGGCAGTACGCGGGAATAGAGGAAAGGATCACAGAAGAAATTCGATCGTAAGAATCTCGAGGCCCATGTACCATTGTATAAGGCTTCCGGCATGGCTGGGCACACCTTCCCCGGTTGCCGCTTCGCCCCCCGATGGATGATGAAAAGAGGCACTGGCCAGAATAGCTGAAACACAGGGCCCCATGGATAAAGATCTCAAGATCGATGCCCAGACGACGGGTGTTCCCTGCAATCGCAGTAATCTCCTGAAGAGTCAGCTCTCGTGCAAGTACGACCCGGTTGAGTCCCATCTCCTGTGCCCAGCATACACCGGCGCTATTATGAATAGTCATCTGGGTGGACGCATGGAGCGGGAGATCAGGAATGATCCGATTTGCTAGGTGAATGAGACCTGGATCCTGCACAAGCACTCCATCAGTGCCATGCTCATAGAGAAATACAAGAAATTTTGCTGCGTCCTGAAGCTCCGCATCCGTGAGCAAGGTATTGACCGTCACATAAACTTTCACATCGGCACGGTGCGCATATTCTAGTGCTCGCACCAGTTCGATATCGTCAAAGTTCTCCGCATATTGACGAGCACTGAACCGCTTTCCTCCCAGATACACCGCATCTGCTCCTGCTCCTACTGCTGCTCTAAGTGCATTCCAGGTGCCCGCTGGAGCGAGGAGTTCGGGCAGGACTTTCCCTGAAGGATTCTGTCCCAGAGACACGGATGAGGACACTCCCATCACAACTGCGGAGGGCATTTTTCCCGGAAAATGCAGGATCTTCCTACCGCAATAAAGGCATCCTCCAGCTCGGAGAAATTTGGGATATCGTGTTCCCGTAACAACCGGATACCGCTCTTCATGCTATCTCCACCAAGAAGGCAACCTACAATCATCTTATGGCTGTGTGTGGAGAAGCGGACAATTTCCTGCGCTAGATGATTGGGATCAATAATTGCAGAGGGAACCGCTACTACAAACGCGATATCCCACAGATCTTGGCGGCGTATCATCACATCAAAAACTCGTGCAAAACGGTCAGCCCCTGCATCCCCGACTAGATCGATAGGATTGTGATGACTCCATACTGGTGGAAGAAATTCGTTCAATTCTTCGATCACATCATCAGGAAGCGCCACCATCTCAACTTGATGGGATTCCGCGTAATCGGAGGAGAGCACGGCAAATCCACCAGCACTTGTTATCACAATCGAGCGTGTGCCATGGGGATAGCCTTCCGAAGAGAGCAATTCTGCGACTTGGAAGGCCTCCCTGAGTGAGTGGGTGGTCATGACGCCGCTTTGCCGAAAGGCTGCCATATATACTTCATAAGAGCCGGCGAGTGAGCCGGTGTGCGAGGAGGCGGCCTCTTTTCCCAGTTGTGAAGATCCTGATTTAATTGCGACGACCGGTTTTTTGTCGGAAACCTGTTTCACCGTTTCCATGAATTCTTTCCCGTTGACAATTTCCTCTATATAGAGAATTATTGCATTCGTCTCGGAATCCGATTCCAGATACTTGAGGAATTCGTCAAAACCCAGGTCAGCCTGATTCCCCACGCTGATCACTGCAGAAAATCCGATCCCTTCCGGTATACTCCAGTCTATGACAGTAGCAATCACCGCTCCGCTCTGGGAAACGAAACCGATATGACCTTTGTGGGGAGTGAGCGGATCAAAGGTCGCATTGATGCCCAGGGGAGGGAGGATAATACCCAAGCAATTTGGTCCGAGGATTCGCACATTTTTTTTCCTTGCGATCGCGAGTACAACCTCTTCCAGTTTCTTTCCCTCCTCTCCCGTCTCTTTGAAACCTGCAGAGATGATTATTGCCAGAGGAACACCCTTTGCGCCAGTCTCCTCCATTATCTGGGGTACGATAGGTGCAGGTACGGCGATGAGCACCATATCGATCTGCCCAGGAATATCCAGAAGAGAAGAATACGTTTTCCTGCCAAGGATTCGCTCATGATGTGGATTAACGGGGTATAGAGTACCGGAGAAAGGAAGAAGATTGCGAAGGATTACATACCCCAACTTATTCGGGTCAGATGAAGCTCCAACCACCGCAATGGAATGCGGACGGAGGAGCTGGGATGAGACGTCCTCCACCTCTGGCAGGTTGAAAGGCTGCGGTGTGGGTGCTACAAAAAAGCGAGCATCGACTGCACATCCTCCGTTTTCATACAGAAGGAGAGGATTGATATCAAATTCAACGATGCGTTCTTCGGTAAGAAAGAGTGTGCTCACTCGTTCGAGAATATCGATCAACGCATTCTCGTCCCGGGGATTGCTCCCGCGATACCCTCTGATCAGTGGGTACCCCTTTATGTCGCGGATTTGGCGCTCGATCTCCCCACGGCTGATGGGAAGAACTCGCAGGGATACATCTTCCAGAAGCTCAACGAGTGTCCCGCCGATTCCAAATGAGATCACCCTCCCAAAAGATGAATCAATTATTCCACCGATGAACAATTCCAAACCCTTCGGAAGCTCTTTTTCAATAATGATACCAGAGATTTCTGCAGCAGGGGCTTTCTCATTCACCCGTTGATTTATGGTCTCAAATGCCTCTTCTGCTCCCTCCTTTGATTGAATTCCGGTAATGACCCCGCCAACATCGCTTTTGTGGGAGATATCCTTTGAAACCACCTTCATAACGACAGGGAAGCCTATCTTCTCTGCCTCGAGACCTGCTTTTTGCCTGCCATGGATGACGGTATGAGGTGGGACTGGAATCTGGTATTTCGCTAAGAGCGTATATCCCTCCGCCTCCGACAATAATTTCTTCTCATCCACGCTCATCACTTCCAGACCTATGCATTGGCTGCTTTTCATTTTATATTATTTGGATGAAGGGAAAGGTATGCACGCACCGTTTCGATCTCTGCTGTCGGTCCCAGACAGCGATCACCACTGCATATGTATACTGCCATCTTCTGCCCGGGGGGAGCATATGCACGGGTGGAGGGAACGATCTCCTTTAGCTCTACATCACTCTCCCCACCGGAGAGCAGGTGAACCGTCATGTGGGGATGGAATGAGGTTCTGATTTCCTGTACCATTTCTCTTGTATCGGGCGATGCAGGATCTCCAACGATCACCACTTCCTGAGCAGGTCCAAAGAAGTAATCGGTAGCGAGCTGAAGGAAGGTGGAGCCCTGGGGAATCTCATCTAACTGCCCGGAAAGCGCCCGCCAGAGACGAATCGCTCTGTCTTCATATTCAATAATCCCGGTCAATCGGGCAAGCCGCAGGAGGGCGTACATGGCAAGCGAATTACCTGATGGTATTGCACCATCATACACTTCTTTTTTGTGGGCGATCAGCGCTTCTCCATCAGAAGCAGTCAAGTAATATCCTCCTCTCTCCTTATCCCAGTACCACTGATTCAGCTGGTCCATCAGGCTAATTGCCCGCTTGAGATGTATGGGTTGAAAGGTTGTCTGGTAGAGCTCGATCTCTCCCCAAGCCATGGCAGCATAATCTTCTGTAAACGCATCGATGTATGCGGTCTCCGTCGCATAGACATGGTGAAGCCTTCCATCAGACTTCTGCATTCTGGTCATTACAAAATCGGCAGCTCGTTCCGCGGCGGCTGTATACTCTGTGTCGCCAAGCACTCTTCCCCCGTATGCAAGCGCTGCGACCATGAGCCCGTTCCAGTCTGCGAGAATCTTTGTATCCTTCCGGGGACGGACACGGCTCGATCGCACCTGAAATAGTACTGGAAGCACCTTTTCTATCTTCTGCTGCATTTCTACCGGGGAGATTCCCTTGTCTTTCCCAATCTCCTGCCATTCCTCGGTTCGATAAAATATATTTCCCTTTGGCAGATGTTCGAGCACCCCGATCGGGAGATTTCCCTCTTTTTTGAGAGAGAATACCCGGGATATCTCTAAGAGATCTATCGGATTGAGTACCCGTTCCAGCTCCTCCCATGTCCAGACATAGAACCTG
>JAJRCP010000133.1 GCA_028678885.1 Methanomicrobiales archaeon | reverse complement strand
TTCTTCGGTCCTTTTGTCTCCGCTCGGGAGCGGGATAATGTTCTTCATCTGGTGAAAAGACTCTTTCGGCTCCGGACCTGCCGTCGTCTGCCCCGCAGACCCTGCCTCCGTTCCTTTATGCATTCCTGCAGTGCTCCCTGTATGAAAGTGATGACACCAGATGCATACGGAGAACAGGTAAAACGGGCGGTACACGTTCTACGAGGTAATATCCGGCCCCTTCTGGAAGAGCTGCGGGCCGAAATGGCAGGTCACGCTGAACGACTGGAGTTTGAACAGGCACGGGATATCCGGGACCAGATCGGCGCTCTGGAACGTCTGGAGATACGCCAACATGTGGAAAAACAAAGCCACTTCGATCAGGATATCCTTGCCTATCTTGTCCACGGAGATCAGGTCACCGTGCTCCTCTTTTCAGTATTTCATGGCCGTCTCGCTGACAAGGAAGAATTCAATTTCGCTTTCCATGAACATTTCCTGGAGGAATTTCTGGTCCAGTACTATAGCGAGAGAAAACCACCCCGGGAGCTCATTCTATCGGATCCCGTGGATCCTTCCCTTGCAGAGTTCCTTAGCATTAGGAAAGGGGGGCAGGTGATGGTGACCGTTCCACAGAAAGGAGCGAAGATGCGGCATCTGGATCTGGTGCAGAAAAATCTGGTGGTGGCAGTTGGGAGCGGGGAACTCAAGGGGGAGGCACTGCGCCATGCACTACGGTTGCCGGATACGCCGCGGGTGATTGAGTGCTTTGATATCTCGCACTTCTCCGGCACCTCCACGGTGGGGTCGATGGTACAGTTTCGGGAAGGGCGACCGGAGAAATCACAATACCGACGGTTCCGAATCAGGTCGGCAGGATCCCAGGACGACCTATCTGCGATGGCAGAGGTGGTACACCGCCGGTATGCAAGATTAATGAGAGAAGGAAGCGAATTGCCCGATCTGATTGTGGTGGACGGAGGAAAGGGGCAACTCCATATAGCTCTGGCCGAACTGCAGAAAATCGGACTATCCATCCCGCTCATCGCCATCGCGAAACGTGAAGAAGAGATGTACGTGCCTGGCCTCTCCCTTCCACTCCCTCTATCTAAAAAAGACCGTGGCTCCCTTTTTATCCAGGAAATACGGGATGAGGCTCATCGCTTCGCACATGCTTATCATACACTACTCCGACGCAAGGAGGTGAAGAAATGACCGATTTTACCCTTCATGCGCCCTTTAACCCGAAAGGATCACAACCGGAAGCAATTCAAAAACTCTCAAAAGGCCTACAAAAGGGAATGACTGCCCAAACGCTTCTGGGAGTAACCGGTTCTGGGAAGACCTTCACCATCGCAAATGTGGTCGAAAGGGTCCAGATGCCAATGCTCGTTGTCGCACATAACAAGACCCTCGCAGCCCAGCTGTATCATGAGTTCCAGGAATTTTTTCCCGAGAACCGGGTGGAATATTTCGTTTCCTATTATGATTACTACCAGCCCGAGTCCTATATCCCCCAGAAGGACCAGTACATCGAGAAGGATGCCCAGGTGAATCCCCGTATCGAGCAACTCAGGCTCTCTGCCACTGCTTCCCTTGCCACCCAAATTGACGTGATCGTCGTGGCATCCGTCTCTTGCATCTATGGGTTAGGGAACCCGGAAAATTTCCGGAATCTGGGATTTGAAGTGCGGCCACATCAGACCATCTCCCGTGATGAGATCCTTCGTCGTCTGATCGATATTCAGTATGAAAGGAACGAGCTGGAGATCCTCCCGGGGAGATTCAGAGTGCGGGGGGATGTGATCGATGTCGTCCCGAGTTATCACCAGAACATCATCCGCATAGAGATGTTCGGAGATGAGGTGGAGAGGATACGGGAGATCGAGCGCTCTTCGGGAAGACCGCTCGGAGAACTATCCCACTACTATGTGTACCCTGCCCGCCACTTCGTTACCCCAGATTCAACGTTGAAACGAGCCGTAGAATCGATCAGGGAAGAACTTCAGCAACGGCTTCCCGAACTCGGACCCCTCGAAGCGCACCGGCTGGAACAGCGGACCCTCTATGATCTGGAAATGATCGAAGAGACCGGTTTCTGCAAAGGGGTAGAGAACTATTCCCGGCATTTCGATTTCCGGGCTCCCGGGGAGAAACCCTACTGTCTACTCGATTATTTCCCCCGTGATTTCCTGTTGATCATTGATGAGAGCCACCAGACGATTCCACAACTGCACGGGATGTACCGCGGGGACCTATCGCGGAAACGAGCGCTCGTGGAGTACGGATTCCGGCTTCCCAGCGCCTATGACAACCGTCCTCTCACGTTTACAGAGTTTGCACGTTATATGCGCCATGTGATCTTCGTCTCTGCTACTCCAGGAGAATACGAGTTCTCCCATTCTCAGCAGGTAGTGGAGCAGGTTGTTCGGCCGACCGGCCTTTTGGAACCTGAGGTGGAGGTGCGGCCTCTTGAAGGACAGACGACAGATGTTATTAGGGAAATAGACAAGACCATCCGTCAGGGTGACCGTGTACTCATCACCACCCTAACAAAACGCCTCGCAGAGGAGCTGACTGAGTACCTTTCCCGCCAGGGGGTCCGGACGCGCTACCTCCATTCTGAGATCGATACCATTGAACGGACAGAGATCATCCGCCAGCTGCGACTGGGTCGGTTCGATGTTCTGGTGGGGATCAACCTGCTCCGGGAAGGTTTGGATATTCCTGAAGTGGGCTTCATCGGAATCCTGGATGCAGACAAGGAGGGATTCCTCCGGGATGAGCGAAGCCTGATCCAGACCATCGGCAGAGCAGCAAGAAACCTCAACTCGCGGGTAATCCTATACGGAGATCGGGTAACCGGATCGATGCAGAGGGCGCTTGCTGAGGTAGTTCGACGGAGGGAGATCCAGCAGGCATACAACCAAGAACACGGGATCGTCCCCCAGCCCATCATCAAACCCGTGCGGGAGAAAGAAGTGGACCTGAAGGATGTAAAGCATGTCCCGCGAAACGAGGTTCCGAATGTGATCATTGAGCTAGAGGCAAAAATGCGGCAAGCAGCGGAGGCACTGGATTTCGAACGCGCAATCGCCCTGCGGGACACGATCAGAAACCTGGAGAAGAAGATTGGTGAGGTCTGATCACCGACAGTAGGGTTCCCCTCGCAGATGACGGAAGGCCCGATAGAGTGCCTCAAGAAGCATCAAACGGGCCATCTGATGAGGGAATATCATTTGTGAGAGGGAGAGGGTGTAACCGCTTGTGGAGATCACCTCTTTTGAGAGACCTAGTTCCCCTCCGACCAAGAAAGCGATCGTATGGGGGCCCTCTATCTCCCAGGTTCTGATCCGGTCGGCGAACTCCTCACTGGAAAGACCTTCTCCACCAGGATGGAGTGTGATGACGAATGCATCAGGGGGAATGGCTTTCCTGAGATGGTTTCCCTCTTTCTTGCGGATCTCTTCCTCCTGTCGTGTAGAGACACCCGGAGGAGCCCGTTCGTCCGGTACTTCCACCACGCGCAGGGTGGTATAGGGCTTCAGGCGTCTGGCATATTCCTTGATGCCATCTTTTAGATAAGGTTCCTTCACTTTTCCCACAGAGATGATGTAAATCCGCATTCAAGGGATGTGTCTTTGTGATTGTGATGAAGGTTCTCTTTTAAGTCGGGGTATTTTTCTGTCCCACAGATCTGTTCCATAGAAAAAGTGCAATTTTCCTTTTGAACAATTCTCGTCTGAAATCTGTGAGTGCTGTTCGCATTCCCTTGAGATAGATA
>JAJRCP010000132.1 GCA_028678885.1 Methanomicrobiales archaeon | reverse complement strand
GAGGTAACCTCCCCCACTCCGGTCACTGTTCAGATGACTGGGCTCCGCGTAAAACTTTCTTATGAGGAATATGCCGGAGTATTACGGGATCTAGAGATTGAGGAAGGTATCTATGTTGGAGATGTTGCAGAGATACTGCCATCCCGGATGCGCAATTACATAATCGTGCGAATCAAACCGTATTCAGAAACAAAACTCGTTGTGTGACTTATGGAATTCGAGGACACTCTTGAGAAGATAGTAGAACGCGGAACACAGAAGACTGCGGAAGACTGGTTGAAAGCAATCAACGTGGAATACGGAAAGGTACCTCTCATTTTCGAGCGAATGGCGGAACGTCCGGAAGTGCTGATCTCCCATCTGTTATACAAAAGTGCGATTACGAAAACCAGTAAGCTTGATCCGAAGGTGGTGGAATTGATCAGCCTTGCTGTGGGGGCATCGCTCAAATGCCGCCATTGTGTATCTTATCATATCGGTGCAGCCCTAAAGAAAGGGGCCACTAGGGATGAGATCCTCGAAGTGATCCTCATCGCAGGTCTCACAGCTAATGCAGCAGTACTCGCGAATGCCTACCGAGTGATGCACGATACGGTGCATGAATGCGGAGGTACCTGCGATGTAGATGGGGTGCACTTGGAAGAGTGAGGAATTTCATGTGAGTCTGCGAGAATTTCTGACAACATTTATGCAGCAGACAGGAGGAGAGGGAGAAGAAAAATGACAAAAGTATGTTTTGGATTTGAGATTCACCAGCCTTTCAGGCTCAACTCCCAGATTGACCTGGACACTGCACGGAAGCAGAAAAATATCCAGGAAATCTATTTCAGCAGGAACAATCGTGAAATCTTTGAACGGGTAGCGCAGAAATGTTACCTGCCTGCAACACAGATCTTGTTGGATAACCTTGATCAGGGTTTTCATTGTGCTCTGAGCCTCTCCGGTACTGTTGTGGAGCAGCTTGAGCGATGGGGAAAGGATGCTCTCGACCTCTTCGCACAGGTCGCCTACCATAAAAATGCCGAAATCTTAGGTCAGACGTATTATCACAGTCTCGCATGCCTGTTCCAATCCCTTGATGAGTTTGAAGAACAGGTGCGTCTACACCGTGCCCTTATGAAGGATATGTTCGGGGTCGAACCCCGAGTATTTGAAAATACAGAATTTCTCTTCAACAATTCGATAGTGTCCGCTGTGCGAAAACTGGGATTTTCCGCAATGTATACGGAAGGAGTTGATCGGATCCTACAGTGGAGGAATCCGAATTATCTCTATACCTGTCAGGGCCTCCCCCTTATTCTACGTAATTGCCGCCTCTCTGATGATATTGCATTCCGGTTTACAAATCGTGACTGGGATCAGTATCCACTCAACGCGGATACTTATGCACAATGGATCGCAGCAACTCCAGGGGAATGTGTACAGGTATTTATCGATTATGAAACTTTTGGTGAACATCAGTGGGCTGAAACGGGAATCCTCGAATTTTTCCGCTGGCTCCCGCAGGAGATGCTGGAGAAAGGAAACGAGTGTATCACTCCGACAGAAGCCACACTCGTTAATCCCTGCGAGGACCTTTCGATTGAAGAGACTATATCCTGGGCGGATGTAGAGAAGGATACGTCTGCCTGGCTTGGGAATTGCTGGCAGAATGCGGCCTTCCGGGCGATTGAGCGAGCCCGACCCCTAGTGAAGGACCGGACCCTCTGGCGTTATCTCACGACGAGCGATCATTTCCACTATATGGCGTCAAAATTTGGCTCTTGCGAAGCGGTACATTCCTACTTCCGCCAGGAGAAACCGGCAGAATGTTTCGATACCTTTATGCGGGTTATTTCTGATCTGGAGCAACGATCTGCGTCATTGATACGGGAAAGAGGCGCTGTGCTGGGATTACGCACCCTTTCGCCAGAAAAAGCCTTTCATTTCCACTCAGAATATGGATATACCGGTTACTCTTCCTACAGCCTGGACGATTTCGCAGAACAGCTGGAGGTGGTTCCCGCAGATTCGATTGCCTTCCATGTTCAACGAGGGGATTTCTCACGATGGGTGGAAGAGGTGATTGGCGATAAGAATCTTGCCCGAAATTTAAGCGATCGGACACAGCGTCATGAACTAGCCGAAGCAGTCGATAAACGGAGGAGATACTTGTGGAATCGCTTAAAATAGCCTTTTTTAGCTGGGAATCCCTGTATACGGAACGGGTAGGCGGGCTTGCCAATGCGGCCACGCATCTTGCTGAAAACTTGGCAATGGATCATGAAGTCCATTTCTTCACCCGAGGTTCAGAGGATTTGGAGATCAAGGGAGTTCAGTATCACTGCTGCCAACCATCGGGAGGAAATATTGTTGAGTTTTGCAGGGACATGAGCCAAAAAATGGTGAACCGGTTCCAGAGAGAAGATAGCCCCCATTTCGATATACTTCATTTTCATGACTGGCACGGAGTAGAAGCACTTCATGTATTGAAGGACAGACCCACGATACTATCCTTTCATTCGACGGAATATGGGCGCAACGGGGGTAATTTTGGAGACTGGTGGGAGTTTGGTGAAATATCGGGAAAGGAGTGGTATGGTGGTCTCATCGCAAAAAAGATCATCGCTGTCTCCCATACCCTGAAATCCGAGGTTGGACGGTTGTACCAAATACCTTCGGAGAAGGTTGAGGTGGTACCAAACGGGGTCGTACCCGAAGTTTTCAAAGCGTATGTCGATCCCGGTGAAGTTAAACGGCGCTACGGGATTCATCCCCTTGCACCCCTGATCTTTTTCTGTGGGCGGATGGTATTTCAGAAGGGGCCGGATATTCTTATGGATGCTATTCCTGAGGTGCAACGAAAACACTGGGATGCCCGCTTTATCTTCGCAGGTGAAGGGCACATGCGCCAGTGGCTTACCGATCGGCGTGGAAATCTCCCTGCCCAGCTTCTCGGATGGATCCCTGATTCGGAATATGTGCGACTCCTCAATGCAAGTGATGTCGTTGTCATACCGAGTAGAAATGAACCGTTCGGATTGGTATTGCTAGAAGCCTGGAGTGCTGAAAGGTGCGTAGTGGCAACAGACGTGGGAGGGCTGGCGGAAAATATCGAGAACTTCATGGATGGCGTGAAGGTATACCCAACTGCCGAATCAGTCGCCTGGGGGATTTCTCACGTGTTGGACGAACGGAGGTATCTAAACTCTTACGGAAAAGAAGGAAGGAAAAAAGTGGATCGTCTCTTTAAATGGGATGCTATCGCTAATCGAGTAAACACGATCTACATGAGTGTACTGGCATGAGGTTGGCATATTTTGTTGACGAATTCCCCCCGTTCTTCCGGGGTGGCCTGGGAACGTTTGCAAT